>JAQXCQ010000032.1 GCA_029251785.1 Maricaulis sp.
ATCGTTCGTGACCAGCCGGGCGTGAAAGAGCAGGTTGGTGTCTATCTTGATGAATCAGTGATCTCACTGTCGCTCTTTACACCGGATCTCGACCTTTATGACCTGAACCGGGTGGAAACACTGCGCGGGCCACAGGGCACACTATTTGGTTCTGGTTCCATTGGCGGCACGATCCGTTACATCACAAACCAGCCAGATTTTGGTGGCTTTGAGGCCACCGCTGAAGCGGAACTGAATTCCATCTCAGACGGTGGCATGGGTGGTCACGTAAAGGGCATGGTCAATTTGCCTATGGGTGACAATGCGGCTCTGCGGGTTGCCGCCTACAACACAGAATATGGCGGCTATATCGACGCGCTTGGAGAGGGCGGGTCGATGAACGAGGATGTCAATAGTGGCAATCGTCGTGGCATCCGTGCGGCGCTGGCTTTCGAGTTGGCCGACAATATCATGATCACTCCGCGCGTGGTGTACCAGGAAGTTGGCGCTGACGGGTTCAACCGCCAGGAAGTCTTCAGCCTGTTTGCCAACCCCCACACAACAACACGTCCGGCCATTCAAATGGGCGAACGCCAACAATACCTGCTGCGCGAAGAAGAATTTTCCGATGAATTCATGCTGTTCGACCTGACGGCCGAAATGGAATTTGACGGGTTCGATCTGACATCGATTACCAGCCTGACGGATCGCTCGATCCTGGTCAGCCGGGATGCCAGTGCGCTGACCGGTAGTGTATCGGTTGACCTCGGTTACACCGACGCAGATGTCCTGCTCCCATCCAACCTTCGTGACACCACCGAAATCGACATGTTCACGCAGGAAGTGCGTCTCACTTCAAATGGCGGTGGCGATGTACAGTGGATCGTCGGTGCTTTCTTCTCGGAAACCGACCGCGTGTACGCTCAGCGTCTTCCAACACCTGGATATGATGCGGCGACGGACCTCGCACTCGGCGCTGGTACATCCGCTGCGGTTGCCAACGGGTTTGGTGCCGATTCCCCGTTCAATTCCGATCTGCCTTACACGATCGAACAGACGGCCATCTTTGGTGAAGTGAACTGGCAGGCAACTGATCGCCTCGAAATCACGGCGGGCGGTCGTTGGTATGACTTCTCTGAGACACGCACGATTCTGTCCGGTGGGCTGTTCGCTGCCGGTGGACCCCTGCAAGAGGATACAACCGAGTCTTCTGGTTTCACGCCACGTGTGATGGCCAGCTATGAGCTGAACGACACGTTCACCCTGAACGCGCAGGCCTCCCAAGGTTTCCGTCTGGGTGGCGTGAATGATCCGCTCAATACCGGCCTCTGTACAGCCGGTGACCTCGCCGTCTTTGGTGGCTTCCAGGACTATGATGATGAAACATTGTGGAACTATGAGGCTGGCATCAAGGCGTCTTCGGGCAGCACCACCTTTAATGCTGCGGTGTTCCACACCCAGATTGATGGTCTGCAGGTCACATTGGATGCCGGTTCGTGTTCCTCACGGATCTCGTTCAACGTTCCTGAAGCCCACACCACCGGTGTGGAGTTTGAATTCAGCACCGAGATCGCTGATGGCTTCTTCCTGAACCTGTCTGGTAGCGCGCTTGAGGCGGAGTTTGACTCAACTGTTCTTGACGGAACCGGCGCTATCCTTGGCGGTGTCGAAGAGGGCAATCGTCTGGCGTCCGTGCCAAATGTTCAGTTCTCTGCGAGCTTCCTGTGGGTCTATGACACACCATGGGCCGGCGCTGGCTCAGAAGGCTTCACAACCTTCGCCGTCCAGCATGTTGGCGATCGTATCACCCAGCCAAGCGACCAGTTGATCGGATCGGGTACATTCCAGTCCGGCCTGCCATTTGGCGGAGCGACCGGCAATGAGTTCAACGTTGTTGATCTTGAGCTTGACCCATACCAGCTGGCCTATTTCAGCACCGGCGTGGATTATGGCGACATGCAAGTCACACTCTTCATGGACAATGTGTTTGATGAAAATGTGAACTTGTCCTTTGACCGTGAGCGCGGTGGTCGCGCCCGTCTCGGTTTCCGGACCAATCAGCCACGCACAATCGGCATCAATATCCGCAAGCAATACTAAGCCTCGCGAATAGCTGACACAGAAACGGGCGGCCCTTGAGCCGCCCGTTTTTTATTGCGTGATTCAAATTTTGATCAGCGCGGCAAATCGCATTCGATTACATAGGCCAGTATATCGGCGATCTGATCCGGATCGGTGCAAGTGGCCAAGGCGGCCGCATCAATCTCTTTCATTGCATGGGTTAGGGCATCATCACGCAGAGTGATCAGTGGAGTCTGCAGGGCCGCGGCATAGCCAGCGTCAAACGCCGCATTCCATTGCCGATATTTGTCGCCGAAACGCACGACCACAATGTCGGCTCGTTCAATCAGGGTCCGGGTGCGGATCGCGTTAATTTTGGCGGCCTTATGGTCCCGCCAGAATCCGTTTGTTTCCTCGCCCAGGATCAACTCGCCACATTCATCGCTGTCTGCGTGCACCGTGTTGGGGCCGACAAACTCAATCGGCAATTCCAGTGCGTTGCAAGACTTTGTAATGCGATCGCGCCAGTCGCTGTGAATTTCGCCTGACAAGTAAACCGTCCAAACAATTTCGGTCATGATTGCTTCCTAAAATGTGATGTCGACCTCGCCGTCATCCTCAACTGGTCCGGTGAGGATGGCGTGATTATCGCTCTCGCGCCACTCGACCAACAATTCCCCCCCGTCCGCCAAAACGGATGCATGGCGTTCAGTTAGGCCGCGCCTGTGCGCCGCTACAAGTGCGGCGCAGGCTCCAGTTCCGCAAGCGGCTGTTAGTCCGGCTCCACGCTCCCAAACTCGAAGACGGATATGGTTGGGGTCGTAAATTTGGGCAAAACCGGCATTGACCCGCTCCGGAAACATCGGATCGAGCTCTACTTCCCGACCCAATTTCGCCACCGGCAGATTTTCCACGTCGTGGACGAAGAATACCGCGTGTGGATTCCCCATATTCACAGCACCGGGCCGCTCAATGCGCACGCCGTCAATCTCGGTAGAAAACGGCAGTTCAACCGTGTCCATTTCTCGAGCCAAGGGTATGTTTTGCCAATTCAGGCGCGGCTCACCCATATCGACACTGACCAGCATTTCGCCCGCCATGCGCGCCTTCAGCAAACCGCCAACGGTCCCAATGGTCACGTCGGCGCGGTTTCCGGCGCGCATTAATTCCAGCGCCGCTGCTCTTGTACCATTACCGCAGGCCCCCACTTCATCTCCATCGGCATTCCAGATGCGCATGAAGGCTGTGGTGGTCTGGCTGTCTTCCAGCAAAAGCAATTGATCAAAGCGGTGCTGCAGCGCCCATTCGCGGACCTGGTCAGCGCTAAAATTGACCAAGCCAGCCCGTCCTCGAGCGTCCGCGAGTAAGAAAGCGTTTCCCGCACCATTCATAAGTTTTGCGCGCATATAGCTGCGATACCGTCACGAGGGCTTTGCGTCCAGCGCCGCAACAGGGTTAACTGCGCACCGAAACGTTCTAAGGGGAGTGATATTGATGAAACGTGCAGGATTTTGGGCATCAGCGGTGAGTGTTTTGGCGCTTGCGGCGTGCAGCCAACCCGCTGCGAATGAAGGAGATGCCGTGAGCACTGATACTGCGGAAACCCCGCAATCGGATTCTGTCCGCGAAATTGTGCAGATCGATCCCAATAACGATCCGCGTGTGTGGCTTGAAGAAGTCGAAGGCGACGAAGCGACGACATGGGCGGACGGTCAGAACGAACGAACAAATGCTCGCCTGCAGGGTGATGAGCGCTATCAGGGGCTATTTGATGCGGCTCTGGAACTTTATGAAAGCGAAGATCGCATCCCGTACGGGGCGTATTATGGCGGCTATGTCTGGAATCTCTGGCAGGACAGCGAGCACACGCACGGTTTGTGGCGCCGCACCACCATGGAAAGCTATCTGACTGACGACATCCAGTGGGAAACGATCCTCGACGTAGATGCCTTGTCTGAGACTGAAGGCAAGAATTGGGTCTGGCGCGGTGCAAATTGCCTGGCTCCCGATTACGAGCAATGCATGATCACCCTGTCCGATGGAGGCAGTGATGCAGCGGTGCGCCGGGAGTTTTCTATCTCGGAGCGCGCCTTTGTTGAGGGTGGCTTCGAAACTCCTGAAGCAAAGGGTGGCGTCAGCTGGGTTGATGCCGACACCTTGATGGTTGGTCTGGCCACAAACGAAGCGGATTCAACCACGTCCGGGTATCCGTCGGTCTCATACCGCTGGTCGCGCGGCACCGATATCGCTGACGCGACAGAAGTTGTTCGCGGTAATCAGGACGATGTCGGCCTGTTTGGCTTCCGCTCGGAAGACAGTGACGGCACCGTCTATATGATGGCGTCACAGGCAGTCACATTCTACGACACCAATTGGTGGTATCTGCCGGATGACAGCGCTCCGGTCGCGATTCCCCTACCGACGAAGTCATCGATCCGGGATTTGCATGAAGGCCAGCTGATCTTCACACTGGAAGAAGACTGGGTGCCTGTAGAGGGCGGCGAAACTTTCGGCTCCGGCTCACTTCTCTCCTTTAATATGGCTGAGTTTGCTGCGTCCGGTGAACTCCCATCCATCAACACGGTCTACGTGCCCGGCGCGCGTCAATCTCTGGGTAGTGTCGGGTCAACGCGGTCGACGCTTCTTGTTGCCGTAGATGAAAATGTCGTCGGCGGACTCAAGGCCTTCAATTTTGTCGATGGTGCGTGGTCTTCGCGGGATGTTCCGGTGCCGGCCAATATGACAATCCAGCTAAACGGCACAAACAGTCGTGAGGACATTGCCTTCATGAATGCGGAAGGCTTTCTGACGCCGGATACGCTGTATACGGTCAACACCGCCGATTTGAGCGTCGAGGCGATCAAGTCGATCCCGGAGCGCTTCAATGCCGAGGGCCTTGTTGTGGAGCAGCTTGAAGTCGCTTCGACAGACGGCACATTGGTTCCTTATTTCGTCGTTCGTGCCGAAGATACGGTTATGGACGGAACATCCCCGACACTGCTGTACGCCTACGGCGGATTTCAGGTCTCAATCCGGCCGAGCTATTCCGGTTCGCGTGGCCGCCTGTGGCTTGAAAATGGTGGCGTCTATGTGGTCGCCAATATTCGTGGCGGCGGCGAGTTTGGTCCGGACTGGCACCAGGCCGGCCTGAAAATGGATCGCCAACGTATCTATGATGATCTGATCTCGGTCGCTGAAGACCTGTCGGATCGCGGCATTTCCAGCCCACGCCGGCTTGGCGTTTATGGCGGTTCCAATGGCGGTCTGCTGACTGGCGTCATGTATACACAGCGCCCGGATCTGTGGAATGCGGTAGTCTCTGCGGTGCCACTGCTCGACATGTTGCGCTTCAACCAATTGCTGGCGGGCGCATCCTGGATGGGCGAGTATGGCGATCCGTCAAACCCGGATGAAGGCGCATTTCTTCGCTCGATTTCCCCGTATCACAACGTAGATGCGAACGGCGATTATCCGGAGATCTACATCTACACATCTCGCAAGGATGATCGCGTTCACCCGGGTCATGCACGCAAAATGGCGCACCTGCTGGAATCGCTCGGGCATGATTATCTGTATTACGAAAACCCCGAAGGCGGGCATGCCGCCGCGGCAGACCTTTCGGAATACGCCCGACGGGATGCCATGCTCTACACATTCCTGATGCAGAACCTCATGGGTGATGACGAATAGCCGCTGACTTATCGCGCAATGAAAAACCCCCGAGGCCAGGCCTCGGGGGTTTTGTTTTGACATTTGGAGATCTAGTCGAACGCGGCTTCGACAGGCCAGTCATCACTGGCGCTGCGCCAAAGAAGGGACGCAATTTTCCATTCTCCATCGACCTTGAAAAAGGTCATGAAGTTGACACCGGTGACCATAATCTCTCCGGTCACACCACTGACGCCTTCATAGGCAGTTCGAACATGGGCCAGCTCACCGTAGATCACGATGTCAGACCGGGTTTCGCGCTCGGTAAAACCATTGTCCGTCAGAAAGCTCGCACTTCTTTCAATATAACCCTCAAGCGTAATGACACGACCACGCCCCGTCCCCTCCGGGCCGGGACCAACGGCTCCCATGACAGCATCCGGCAGGAACATGCCCCGCATGGAATCAAAATCTCGCTCCTGACCAACCGGGCCGGAAATGACAGCATAAATAGCGTCTACAGCTGCCTGAACGTCCTCTCGGTCATCAGCAAATGTAACCGAAGCGCTTGTCAAAGTTAGACAAAAAGCGGCAATCGCCGTTGGTATAAATCTCAACATGATAGTCCCCCATTGAATGATCCCGCAGTCTGCTTAGGGAGCACATCGGGTTCAAGTTACCAAATGGAGAGGCTTTAATGGCCCCATTTTGCTGGTTTATCGACACGATTATGCTAAGCAACGAGCTCCCTGGGGGGCTTCGCGATCCTGATCGCGGGTAAGGGAGTACGCTGTGATGCTTGTTTCGCTATTGCTCGGAACGCTTATCTTGACCACCCAGCCAGAATTGAAACTGGCTGACGACCTGCAACAATTTCGCTCTGACGTTCTAGCTGTTGATCGAAGCTTCACCCCGGAACAACGTGCCGAGGCGGACATCCAGCTGAGCCAAATTGAGGCACAGCTGACGGATATGAGTCAGGCCCAATTCCAACTGTCGCTTGCGCGCGTTATGAACACCTCCAACAACGGTCATTCGGTTTTGCTGGCATCCGGTTGGGCCAATCAGTTCAACAGCCTGCCCGTCAATTTTTTGATTACCTCGGACGGAATGTATATCGCCGCAGCTGCAGACCATCATTCTGATCTGGTGGGTGCAAGGGTGATTAGTATCAACGGTCATGACCAATCCGTTCTTGAAAGCCGATGGGATAACCATCAAAGCTCAACGCTTGGATGGCGCCGGCAATTTGTCTATTACTTCATTGAATCGCCGGAATTATTGCATGCGGCTGGGTTGGGGGATCACTCAGAGCGTGCCGTGCTGACGATCGAGCAAGACGGTGCCACGCGAACAATCGTCCTGGCCGCTCAACCTGTTGAGATCCGCGTGCGAGGCATTGAGGCCTTACTTCCTCCACCTCGTGTTATCGCGATAAGCCGCGACCGCGAAGCGGGACAAAACCCCATCTACTTGCAAGAACCCGATCGGGTTTTTCGCTGGCAATGGCTGGCAGATGAAGCTGTTCTATACATACAGTATCGCGCCAATATCGACTTCTCCGGGCAAGAAGATGTCGAAGCTTTTCAGGCGGAGGTCCGGCAAGCCATTACCGAACACGAACCGACGCGCATCATTCTTGATCAGCGCTTCAACCTCGGTGGTGACTTGAATATCACCCGCTCCTTGATGCAATTCCTCCCCGACGCCGTTGGCGAAGATGGTCGGGTGTTTGCCCTGGTTTCCGGTCGAACATTTTCGGCTGGGATCAGCAGTGTTGGCTATTTGAGGCAGGCGGGCGGTGATCGCGTGACTATTATCGGCCAGCCGCTTGGAGATAGTCTCAATTTCTGGGCCGAAGGTGATCTGGTTGTGCTCGAAAACACGAACGCCGCATTTCTCTACGCACGTGAGAGACATAACTACGTCACCGGCTGCCCCGAAGACGATTGCCATGGTTCGATCCGGCACCACCCGATCAGGGTCGATAATCTGGATCCCGATTATGTTGTCGATCTGAGTTGGTCTGATTATCTCGCCGGTCGCGACCCGTGGATGGATCGGGCCCTGGAACTCAGCGCGCAGTGAAGCGCTAAGATCGATGGAATAAAAAGAGGGCGGCGATTGGATAATCGCCGCCCTCCTTTTTAGGTAATATTTGGTATCAACCCATGGTCGGGATTACGAAGGCTTGATCGCCGATATCGCCGGTTGGCCAGCGTTGTGTCACGGTCTTTATTTTAGTGAAGAAGCGGATGCCGTCGGTGCCATACTGATTGGTGTCCGTAAAGGCCGACCGCTTCCAGCCGCCGAAGGAGTGATAGGCGACAGGAACTGGGATCGGCACATTAATGCCGACCATGCCGACATTGACCTTGGAAGCAAATTCGCGTGCCGCCAGGCCGTTGCGGGTGAAGATGGCCACACCGTTTCCGTATTGGTGATTGGATGGTAGGGCGGCGGCTTCTTCGAGGTCATTTGCCCGGACAACCTGCAGGACCGGACCGAAGATCTCTTCCTGATAGGATTTCATCGATGTTGTCACATTGTCGAACAGGGTCGGGCCAATAAAGAAACCGTTTTCATGACCGGGCAACTCAAAGCCACGGCCATCAAGCAACATGTCGGCACCTTCATCGACGGCCATCTGGATATAGTTTTCAATGCTGGCCTTGTGGGCCGCAGAGACGACGGGGCCATAATGAACTGTGTCGTCCGTGGAAACACCAATGCGAAGCTTGGCTGCCTCTTCTTTGATGCGACCGACAAATTCATCGGCGGTGTCCTTGCCCACGGGAACAGCGACGGGCAGCGCCATACAGCGTTCGCCTGCGGAGCCGTAGGCCGCGCCGAGGAAGTCTGTGACGACCTGGTCCATATCGGCGTCCGGCATAATAATACCGTGGTTCTTCGCTCCGCCCATGGCCTGGAAGCGCTTGCCATGCTTGGAGCATTCCATCGCGATGTAGTGAGCAATATTCGAAGAACCGACGAAGCTGACGGCTTTAATATCGTCATGCTGTAGTAAGGTGTCGACGGCTTCCTTATCGCCATGAACCACCTGGAGCACACCTTCTGGGAGACCTGCCTCCAACATCAATTCTGCAAGACGAACCGGCACGGACGGATCTTTTTCCGATGGCTTCATAATCATCGCATTGCCGGTCGATAGAGCCATGCCCATAAACCACATGGGGATCATCGCTGGGAAGTTAAACGGCGTGATGCCGGCGACCACACCAAGGGGTTGGCGCATGGAATAAACATCAATGCCGGGGCCGGCGCTCTCGGTGTATTCGCCCTTGAGCAGGTGCGGCACACCACAAGCAAATTCGATGACTTCCAGACCACGGATCAGATCGCCCTTGGCGTCGGCAATAACCTTGCCGTGCTCGGAGGACAGCAGATGGGCCAATTCGTCCATCTCGGCTTCGACGAGCATTTTGTATTTCATCAAGACGCGGGCCCGACGTTGTGGGTTCATGGCAGCCCAAATAGCCTGGCCCTTCTTTGCGCCCTCAACCGCATCGGCGACTTCGGTCGGGGTGGCAAATTGCACCTTGGCCTGAACCTCACCGGTATTTGGATCGTGGATATCGCCAAAGCGTCCCGATGTGCCTGTGAAGGATTTACCGTCGATGAAATGATTGACTTCGCGTGTCATGAACATGCTCCCGAACTTGGATTGGCTACGGCGAAGCAGAACAGGTTCACCGGTCGTTGCGGCTGACTTAGTACGCAGGACCGGGCGTGTCGAGTGTCAGCGATGTGTGGTTTCCTGCCGCGCATCGGGCGGCTCCCTGCAAACATGCGACGGATTCGCAATGCTGCACCGTATTAGGCGTGTCACCCGCGCCGAAACGGAGCTCTCCATATGATGTTCAGGATGTCGATCCTAACCCCCCTGACCTTGATTATACTGACCGCATGCGCCTCTCACGAAGCGTCACTCCCCCCTGAGCGCGGCCAGTCCATGAGAGGCGAGCATCTAACCGAAGGCAGACCAATCCGGCCTGGGGCGGGTGACAGCTTTACCCGCGCGGCACGAATGGTCGAGGCAGAACACTACCAACAAGCTCTACCGATTCTCAGATGTATTGCCGGACAAGGTCGGGGTTATGAAATTGCGCAATACCTCGCCGGATACAGCGCAATAAACATGTCGACCGCCCACGACACGCCCGAGATTTTACGAGCCGGCCTTGAGCATGAAGGATTTGAGAGACTGACCGAGGCCGCCAATGCGGGCTGGCCGGCTGCTCAGGCAGAATTGGCGCGGTTGTTTTTTGCCATCGAAACTGAAGATGCCGTCAAGGAGGCCGCGTACTGGGCGGCGATTTATCGCAGAAACTCTCGGGACCGCGCCTATGGTCTGGACCGGCTCAGTGATTCAATAGAGGCCGGTATCGAGGCTTGGTTGCGATCGGAAACTTATGATGCGGCGACATTGCGAGCAGCCGGATTTGAAATCGATCACATGGAATCAATTCCTATAACGCCCCAATGCGCTCCCTTTCTTCGCACAGTTTCACCGCGGCAATCACGCAGCGATCGAAATCAACGCCCGCGTGAAGCGGGCCGACGTGGCGGTGGAGGTCGGCAAGGCGGGAGGTCTGGCGGTGTTGTCGAGACTGATTAAACGTCGTCGGTCAGGGTTTGCGTCAGACCGAGACAATCTTCGGAAAGATATCGCACCAAGGAGTGCGCACCTGCCGTATTTAGAAAATAGATCATAAATCTGGACTTTTTCTGGACCAAAACCAAGCCCGCTTGCTCAAGGGCTTTGAGGTGCCCCGTCATGGTTGAAGGCGGCACTTCAAATCCCGTTGCCAACTCTCCGGCGGATACACCATAGGGTGCACGTGCCGCCAACTCCCTGAAAAGAGATAAGCGGACAGGGTGAGACAAAGCGGCAAAGCCGGCGCATGCATTGGAAGAGGTCATCCAAATGACCTAGAGACTTCCGGTGTCAAAACAAGGTCTAAATTGAGTAATTACAGTGACAAAAGGGTATTATTCACGGCCCGCGCGCCCCTTGCCAGATCGTCAGCGGGCGGAATTGGCTCCAAAAGAACGAACGCTCCGAAACAGCACTCTCAACACCCCCGCAACAAGCCCCGGTTGCGCCCGGGAGATTGGGGAATGGGCTGCGCGCGAAACCAGTCGTTTTGTTGCGATTTCATTGTTCGAATGGGCGGTCTTGCGAAACACAGAAACATCCCCGTTGATCAGCTCCTGCAAAACCCAACCCGCATCATGCGACAAGGCATCCGTCAGGCGGGCAGAACTGCTGATGTCTGCCCCTGTGAGGATCAAGACACCTCCGACTTTCAAACGGTCGGCCACGCTCTCCCAATGCCGCGCCAGAAGTGAAAACTCCAGGTCTGGTCCTAAAATCACCGCGTCGAGCGATGTCGGTCCGGCCCTGTTCCCGGAATTCTGCTCACATGTGATTCTGCCACCTGCAATATCGTTGTCTGCGCAATGCCGCCGTAGCTCAAAAACCGCTGCGTCGGAGCCGATGACTTCGTGGAATGCACCGCGCGCGACGAATGTTGCCGCTAATAGACACTCCCCCAACTGAAGCGTTTTATCACCTGGTTTGACGATTATTTTGAGGTAGTCGACGACAATGTCCTTTTGAGCCGCCGCATGTTGTTCAGCCCGTTGACGAAGGAATTCAGCGAAATTGGGTTCAGGTTTCGTCATGGCGCGTCCCGATCGTGAACAATGTGTTAAAGTTTCAACGGGACCCCGCAAGCGGCGAGCCAAAAGTAAATGCGACGTTAACCAAAAGCGTCTGTGTGACGGTCTGAAGTATTGCGAAATCCGGCGAGTGAGGGTCTTGTGCGAACATGGCTGAAACCGAATCCAACACCGCGCAGGACGATAAACACGTTGTTGACGCGCTCATCGAGGATCGGGCCCCCAAGCTCATCCGAACGCCATTTTGGTCTACCATCAAGACGATCGGCTATCCGGTTCTGGGTTATCGGAAGGCCGTGAATATGGTCGATTCCATCCTGCCCATCGGCGGCGTGGAGTGTTTTGACTGGATGTCAGATTATCTTCGCTTGCAGGTCAATGCGGGTGGTGTGGACCATGTTCCGGAAAGCGGGGCGTGCATCATCGTCGCTAATCATCCGGGCGGTATTGCTGACGGAATCGCGCTGTGGGATGCGCTCAAACAGAAGCGACCGGACACGGTTTTTTTTGCCAATAATGATGGCCTAAAAGTATGCCCAGGTTTGAGCGAAACGATAATTCCCGTCGCCTGGCGAGAGAGAGATCGGACACGAAGCCAGACACGCGACACATTGAAAGCAGCGTTCGCCGCTTTTAAGGCCGGCAAGTGTGTCGTCATATTTCCGGCGGGCCGAATGGCCGAGTGGCATTGGGCGAGCTGGCGCCTGCGCGAGAAACCCTGGCAAACATCAGCGATCAGTCTGGCACGAAAATTTGACCTGCCGGTGATCCCGCTGGCCATTCAACAGCGCATGCCCTTCTTGTATTACGCCCTCGCCCAGATCAGCGAAGAATTGAAAGACATGACCGTGTTTCAAGGACTGATCGGGAAAAAGCAGGCGCGCTACACTTTGAACTTCGGTAAACCCACGACCGTCAAAGAGATGGGATCAACCGATGACGAAGCAACCGAGATGCTTCGAGAGGTTTGCGAAAGAGGGCCGGGCTGAAGAACAGCGGCACCGCATCTCTGTTGGCCCCGGCGGTTATGAAGTGCGCTACGAAACACGCATCGCCCGGGTCCATGGCGGCGACGGGCTCGGACTGTCGGCACTCCTGCTTCACGACGTCGCCTCCAGCACCACTATCGCGATCGGCATCAATGATGACCGCGTGCGCTCCTTAGACTTTGGTCAGGACGGGTTTTTGGACAGTCTAGCGTTTGAATTGCTGGATGGAATTGAGGACCGATAAGCCAATTGGTCTCGCCAAACTAAAAAGCCCTGTCGTCATGACAGGGCTTTTTGGATTCAAACTAGAGCCAAAGACTAGCTTTCGCGTTCGACCATCATCGTCTTGATGCCAGCGATTGCTTCCGCCGGGTTCAGACCCTTCGGGCAGACCTGGGCGCAGTTCATGATGGTGTGGCAGCGATAGAGTTTAAACGGGTCGTTGAGTTCGTCGAGGCGTTCGCCCTTGGCTTCGTCGCGGCTGTCGACCAGCCAGCGATAGGATTGCAGCAGCGCTGCCGGGCCAAGATATTTGTCGCTATTCCACCAATAGGACGGGCAGGCTGTGGAGCATGAGGCACACATGATGCACTCATACAGTCCATCCAACTTTTCGCGTTCCTTGGGCGATTGCTTCCATTCGCCTTCCGGGGCCGGTGTGTCTGTCTTGAGATACGGCTTAACCGCCGCATGCTGGGCATAGAATTGCGTCAGGTCCGGGATCAAATCCTTGACCACAGGCTGATGCGGCAGGGGCGAGATGGTGATCGTGCCCTTGTATTCATCCATACCGGTGGTGCAGGCGATGGTATTGCCGCCGCCGATATTCATGGCGCAGGAGCCGCAAACGCCTTCGCGACAAGAACGACGGAAGGCCAGGGTCGGGTCAATATTGTCCTTGATCCACAAAATCGCGTCGAGGATCATCGGGCCGCACTTGTCGAGATCCACCTTATAGGTGTCCCAGTGCGGACCCTCGCCGCTTTCTGGATCATAACGATAGACGCGGAAGGTGCGGACGTTTTTCGCTCCGTCCGGCTTGGGCCAGGACTTGCCTTTTTTGGGCGCGGATCCTCGGGGAAGTGTGAGCTGAACCATGATTAATAGACCCGAGCTTTAGGTTTGATGTAGTCGATGTCGTCCGTCATTGTATAGCTGTGAACGGGGCGCTCATTGAGCGTCACATTGCCGGCTTCGTCACACCAGGCGAGGGTGTGCTTCATCCATTTGTCGTCATCACGATCCGGGAAATCTTCGCGGGCGTGAGCGCCGCGGCTTTCCTCGCGGGCGACGGCACCATTGACGGTGACGGCGGCCTGGCTGAGCAGATTGTCCAGCTCAAGGGTTTCCATCAGATCGGTATTCCAGATCATGGTGCGATCGGTGACCCCGATATCGTTCATGTCGGCAAATGCCTGCTTGACCGTTTCAGCCCCTTCAACGAGCACTTCTCCGGTGCGGAAGACGGCGCAATTGCTCTGCATGCCACGCTGCATTTGAAGCCTCAGAGCTGCCGTCGAAGTGGAGCCGCTGGAATTACGATATTTGTTCAGGCGATCGAGAGAGTTTTGGCCATCGGCCGTGGTCAGCTCTTTTTGGGGCGCTCCGGCGGTGAGCTGGTCGCCCACTCGATTACCAGCCGCGCGACCAAAGACGACCAAGTCAATCAATGAATTGGAGCCGAGGCGATTGGCACCGTGAACCGACACACAGGCCGCCTCACCAACGGCCATAAGGCCGGGAACGACCGCGTCGGGATCATCGCCCTTGCGGGTGACGACTTCGCCGTGGAAATTGGTCGGGATTCCACCCATATTGTAGTGCACCGTTGGCAGGACCGGGATCGGCTCTTTGGTGACATCGACACCGGCAAAGATGCGGGCGCTTTCGGAGATGCCTGGCAGGCGCTTGTCGAGGATGGCCGGATCGAGATGATCCAGATGCAAATGGATGTGGTCCTTGTCGGGTCCGACACCGCGGCCCTCGCGGATTTCCATCGTCATGGCACGCGAGACAACATCTCGAGAGGCCAGATCCTTGGCGCTCGGAGCGTAGCGCTCCATGAAGCGCTCGCCTTCCGAATTGGTCAGATAGCCGCCCTCACCGCGCGCACCCTCGGTAATCAGGCAACCCGACCCGTAAATACCGGTTGGGTGGAATTGCACGAATTCCATATCCTGCAAGGGCAGGCCGGCACGTAGCACCATGGCATTGCCATCGCCGGTGCAAGTGTGTGCGGAGGTGCAAGAGAAGTAGGCACGGCCATAGCCACCGGTCGCCAGGATGACGGTCTGGGCGCGGAAGCGGTGCAGGGTGCCATCGTCAAGTTTCCAGGCGGTGATACCCCGGCAGGTGCCGTCTTCGTCCATGATTAGATCGAGGGCGAAATACTCGATGAAGAATTCGGTGTCGTTGCGAACGGACTGGCCGTAGAGCGTGTGCAGCATGGCGTGACCCGTCCGGTCGGCCGCTGCACAGGTGCGCTGAACCGGGCCACCTTCGCCGTATTCTTTGGTCATGCCACCAAAGGCGCGCTGGTAGATCTTGCCTTCTTCCGTGCGCGAAAATGGCACGCCCCAGTGTTCAAGCTCATAAACCGCTGCAGGCGCTTCGCGACACAAGTATTCAATCGCATCTTGATCGCCGAGCCAGTCCGACCCCTTGACGGTATCAAACATGTGCCAGCGCCAGTCATCCTCACCCATATTGCCGAGCGAGGCAGATATGCCGCCTTGCGCCGCAACAGTGTGGGACCGTGTCGGGAAGACCTTGGTCACACAGGCGGTCTTCAGGCCAGCCTGCGCCGCGCCGAGGGCGGCACGGAGGCCGGAACCGCCGGCGCCAACAACAACCACGTCATAGGTGTGATCGATCCATTTTTGTTCGGTCATGAAGCGTGTCCGTTAAAAGGCAAGTTTGATGAGACAAAAGACCGTGACCAGCCAAAGGCCAACAGTGAGAAGCGTGTTGGCCAACAGCAACATGGTCTTTGTCGATGCCTTGGATATGTAGTCATCGATCACCACCTGCAAGCCCAATCGCATGTGAAGAAAGGTCGCAGACAAAGTCAGCAATGTGAGGACCGAGCCCATTGGTGACGCTAAAAAGGCGCGCGTCAGCACCGGGTCCGGTGCGCCCGATTGTGAAAACATCCACACGAATGGAGGGATAAGAATGAAGAGTGCAACAGAAGAAATGCGCTGCATGATCCAATGACTGGCGCCGTGGCCAGAGGCCCTGTGTCCCCGCACTTTGGCAGTTGGTGTTCTGGAATCGGTCATCGCCTAGCTCCCTAAGTTCAGCCACAGAGCGGCAGTTGGAATGACGGAAGCGATCATGATCATAATCGAGCGCTGGTTTGACCCCTTTGGATCGAAACCCTTGCCAACATCCCAGAGCAAATGCCGCAGGCCGTTGAGCCAATGATAGCTGATGGAATAGGTCAGGGCGATCAGTGCGAAGCGCGTCACCCAGGCCATACCGCCCTCAAACAAAAAGTGGATGCTGGCCTCGGCATCGAAGGCCAAAAGTAAAAACCAGATCGCAAAGGCGATCGCGCCGATATAATTGGCGATCCCGGTACCACGGTGCAAAATTGAGGATGCCATCGTGGCATGCCAACG
Organism: Maricaulis sp.; assembly: GCA_029251785.1. GTDB lineage: Bacteria > Pseudomonadota > Alphaproteobacteria > Caulobacterales > Maricaulaceae > Maricaulis. Next base: position 16,007 of record JAQXCQ010000032.1, read on the forward strand.
CCATACTTGAATATGCGGCGACAGAGGTCGCTGATCAGACTGATCGGAAGCCATAAGGCACCCTTTCAAAAGCTGTGTCGGTTGGACCGATGCGCAAAGCCACTCGCGCATTGGTCAAGGAATGAGACGGCACAATAGAACGACCGCTGCGTGGGTCAACGCACCGCTGGCGTTATGGCTGTTAAATAGCTGGCTTTGGATAGACCGACATGCGTTACCCAAACGCTGTTGGGTGCCCGCGCTCCGGATGCGCCCTCAGACCGGCACCGAGCCTGTCGGGTTGGGTTTTGCTTCCGGATCATTCTAGGCTAACCCAAAGCTCAGCCGAGGCTGGCGCAAAATACAGGAAGCTTTCATGTCCCCATCCACTCCCTCCGCCGTTGTGACAGGCGCCTCTACCGGTATCGGTCATGCCTGCACAACCTTGCTTGCGGAAAAAGGCTGGCATGTCTTCGCTGGCGTTCGCAAAGACGCTGACGGCGAAAGACTCTCCGCAGAACTTGGAGATTCGGTGACCCCGGTCCTGATCGATGTCACCAAACCAGAAACCGTCGAAAGCGCCGCGAAGCAGGTTCGCGAAGCTCTGGCTGGCCATACCTTGCGTGGCCTGGTCAACAATGCAGGGGTGGCGGTCGCTGGGCCGATGCTGAACATTCCCATTGAGGAGTTCGAGTACCAGATGAATGTAAACGTCACTGGCGTGGTGCGAGTCACGCAGGCGTTTGGGCCCTTATTGGGGTCAGATGAAGATCTGGCCGGTGAACCGGGGCGTATTGTTATGATGTCTTCGGTCGCGGGCGAAATGGGCGCGCCTTTTCTTGGTCCGTATGCGGCCTCGAAACATGCCGTTGAAGGCTTGTCCAAATCTCTCAGGCGGGAGCTCATGGTCTTCGGCATTGATGTTATTGTGTTGGGGCCCGGAGCGATCGCCACCCCAATCTGGGAGAAGGCAGAAGACATTGATCCAGAGCCGTACAAGACAACGGCGTTTTATGACGGCTTGCTACGTATCCGCGACTATATGACCAAGACTGGGCCGGAAGGATTCCCGCCTTCAAAAGTTGCCGATCGTGTTTTTCGCGCCCTCTCCGAGACCAACCCGCGCTTTCGCTATGCGATTGTCCCCCAGCGCCTCATGAATTGGTCGTTACCGCGCATACTCCCGGAGAAAATGGTAAATAATATCATGGCGAAGCGCCTAGGATTACTGCGTCGGTAAAGTTTCAGACAGGATCATGAAAGGGCTCACCCCACCTAATAGGTTTCAGGGCCGCAAACTAAAGTCGGCGGCAGGTTTGGGTTGCAGGCGCTGATGCATCGGCGCCCGTAAATTGGGGACGTCTATGTCAATTTCTATTCTTGCGGCGGCTGGCCTGATGGTCACATCCGTGCAGGGCGAAGACCCTGCGGCTTCCTACGATATCCGTGTTGCTGTGGATTCTGATGAAGCCAGCCAGACACGCGTCGATATCGTTGTTTCCTTCATCGGCGATGATGATGGAGAAACCACTGTCACACTCCCATCGTCCTGGGGTGGTGCAGAAGAGCTCTGGAATGTCATCCACGACCTCCGCGTCACACAAGGCTCAGCGCAGTTCCTGGCGGGAGAAAATGCAGCCCACCGCATCCTTACACACGCCCCCGGGGCACGTATCGAACTCAGCTATCAAGTCATACAGGACTGGGCCGGGGTGCCCATGGCCACCCAGGGGAATAATTACCGACCCACGATACAACCGGAATATGTGCACCTGATCGGGAATACCTATTTTCTGACGGCCGGTGATGTTGATGGCGAACAGCCTGTGTCAGTTACCATCTCAACACCCGAGGGTTGGACGCTCGCATCCGACCTTGAACATGGCGCTATCAATTTCAACACATTGCTCCATAGCGTCTTTGTTGCGGGAGACTTCCGGGTTGAAGAACGCACCATTGATGACGCAACGATACGGGTGGCGCTGCGCGGTGATTGGGAATTTGAGGATTCCGCCTTTGCCGATCAAACGCAGGATGTTTTGCGCGCCACTCACAGCTATTGGCAAAGCCCCGGCGAAGAATATCTCGTCACCGTCATTCCGCTGCAAGCAGACGCCGGGTGGAGTAGTTTGGGCGGGACCAATTTAGGGGATGCTTTCGCGTTTTTCTCAGACCCCCTTATGGATCCCGATCGCGCGCTGAGAACGCTAACCCATGAGCATGCACATACTTGGAATCCGGGACGCCTGGGTGGACTGGATGAGGGGCCGAATGAACCTGCCGGCTATTGGTTTTCGGAGGGGTTTACGGACTATATCACCCAGCGTGTTGGAGTCAGCACCGGTTTGTGGAGCGTCGAATCCTCGGTCCAGCAATGGAATGAACTCTTTTCCATCTATGCCAGTTCGCCTGTCGTTTCGGCGCCGAATTCCGCCATTTTGAATGGCTTTTGGACTGATGGAAATTTGCAGCGATTGCCGTATCAACGCGGCATGATGTTTGCCGCCCTGATCGAGCACCAAATACGGCGAAGTGGCGATGGCTCTATCGACATGGACGATATTCTCCATGCGATGCTCGAGATCGGGGTGGCCGAAGGTACGCCGAACGCGCCCGAGCGTTTCCAGTCTGAGGTGCTGCGCCAAACAGGTGTTGACCTGAGCAATGACATTCAACGCTACATCATGGACGGTGAGACGATCTATCTCGAGGCAGACACCTTCTCATCCTGTGGCCCACTTGAAACCTTTGATAGCCCGGTCTTTGATTATGGGATGACCGGGCATCGTGACGAGGATGGCGTGTTCGTATTAGGCACCGTCGATCCGAATGGTCCTGCGGCGGCAGCCGGGTTTGAGCCAGGCATGCGTTTGCTTGATCGAATTGGTGGCCGCTATGGCGATGCCAGTGTGGATTCAACGTTCCGACTGGAACATAACGGCCAAATTCGAGAGCTCTCCTATCGGCCAACCAATGGCCATTTCGTGCGGATGCAACGGATCGCATTTGATCTGGATGCCGTTGATCTTGAGGCGTGCGGCGATCAACTATCGGGACGCTAGCGTCGTCGTTTGTCTCCCGTCGCGGCGGGCATGATCACTTGCCGCCGCGGCCAAGCCACGCCAGACTAGCTTTAGAAACAGGGTGTCCTGTCGGCTAGTTTGGGGAAAGTCATGAATTCAAAGATTGTGTTGCGCCCGGTTTTAACCGGCTTGATCGCGGCCAGCTTGGTCGCTTGCCAACCTTCGCCCACAGAAACGTCTGTCGACTCGACCGCTTCCACCACCACGGCAGTAGCGTCGCAAACGGGGAATTCTGAGCCGAGCAGAAACGCAGATGTCACGGCGGCCTTTGCCTCCCTGGTTGAGGACTTTGAAGCCTTTGAATTGGCCAATAACCCGGCCGAACGCGGCCGGCGCGGCGATCTAGTGGCCGCCGGGCAGTGGACAGACTTGTCCCTTGAGGCCCTGCAAGCACAAGACGAGGCCGAGACGGCGTTCTTGGAACGACTTGATGCAATCGATGGAACGCGCTTGTCTGAATCAGACCAGGTTTCGCATGCTGTGCTGGATTACATTTTGCGATTCCGGGTTGAGCTGGCACACTTTGAGTCCAACCGGATGCCGTTTAATTCCGACAGCGGGTTCTTTCACGCCCCCTCCTACGCCGCCGCGTCTACGCGCCCACAGACAATTGCTGAGGGTGAAGCCTGGGTCACACGGATTGGCAATATAGCTGCCTATTTTGAGCAAAACACGACGTGGATGCGCCGTGGAATCGAGGCTGGGTTTACCCAACCAGAAGTGATTACTCGCTCCACCGTTGGTCAGTTGGAAGGGTTAAGTGATCTGGACACGTTGCGCGATATCCTTATCGCGCCGATCGAGGGCATGTCGTCAAACTTACCGGCGGAAGATTTGGCGCGATTGCGGGCCAGCGCGATAGATGCGATCGAAACAAGCGCTCAACCAGCCTATGCCCAATTGCATGTTTTCCTGCGGGATGAATATCTTCCAGCATCTCAGCCGCTGATCGGTATATCCGAGGTGCCAGAGGGACGCGCTTACTATCAGGCGCTTGTACGTTATCACACGACGCTAGACACCTCTCCGGAGGAGGTTCATGAGCGCGGCCTTGCAGAAGTCGCGCGCATTCGCAGTGAAATGGAAGGCATTATCGCTGAGCTGGAGTTTGACGGCAGTTTTGCCGATTTCCTGAACTTTTTGCGCACTGATCCACAATTTTATGCCCAGACGCCTGAAGAGCTGTTGATGCATGCGGCCTGGATTTCCAAGCGTGCGGATGACGCCATGCCGCGTTTCTTTGGTCATCTGCCGCGCCTGCCCTATGGCGTGCGACCTGTGCCGGATTCGATGGCTCCGACCTATACTACAGGGCGGTACTGGCCCGGAGATATGGAGAATGGAATTGCCGGTGGCTATATGGTCAACACCTATGATTTGAGCCAGCGCCCGCTCTACACCCTGCCCGCACTGAGCGTGCATGAGGCTGTGCCAGGGCATCACCATCAGGGCTCAATCGCCCAGGAATTGGAAGACGTGCCAAACTTCCGGCGCGACACTTATATCACCGCATTTGGCGAAGGCTGGGGCTTGTATACCGAGAACCTTGCCATCGATATGGGCCTGTATCGCACGCCCTATGAAAACTTTGGCCGGCTGACCTATGAGATGTGGCGCGCCTGTCGTCTGGTGGTCGATACCGGCATGCATTACATGGGCTGGAGCCGCGAACAGGCCGAAGCCTGCCTGCTGGAAAACTCAGCCCTCGCTCCGCACAATGTCCGCACTGAAGTGCTGCGCTATATTGGCTGGCCCGGTCAGGCGCTGGCCTACAAGACCGGCGAATTGCTGATGCGCGACCTGCGCGCCGAGGCGGAGGAAACGCTGGGTGCAGACTTCGACATTCGCGCCTTCCATGACGAATTGCTCAAGGATGGCTCGATGCCGCTCTCCGCTCTCGAGGCGAAGATGCGTCGATGGATCGCGGCGCAGGCTGCGGCGGAGTAGCCAATCATGTCGCCCGATTTATGGTTCGCCCTGACGGATTTCGCCGTGGTGCTTGGCGCGGGGTTGGGTGTCTGGCTGATGCGTGGGCGTTTGACCGCCAGCCCCGGCCTGTTTGTCGCTGTTGGTCTGGGGCTAATGGCTGTCGCGGCGCTGACCGGGACCATCCGGTTTGCGACGGGGCAGGTTGAAGCGCTCGCAACAGCCCACGGGCTGACCAGTGCGTTTGCCGGTGTGGCTGGACTGGGTCTGATTGTAGTCGGACAGGCGCTGGCGGTTTTTGGCATCACGCTACGCGCCCGCGCGGACAAGGTGGGGTTGGTCATTGCCGTGGCCGTGGCCCTGCTGATGCTCAGCCTTCCGGGAGGTTTCGCCTTGATCCGTCCCCTCGCCCTGATCATCCTGACCGTCGGCGTCTTGTCTGGTGTCTGGCAGGTCATCCGTGGCTCGGCACCTGTCGGTGCCCTGTGGATCCTGAGCTGGTTATTGCTGGGTTTTGTTTCGGTGGTGATTGGTGGTAGTCGGGAACTGAGCTTATATGGCATTGCCAACTGGCATATCTACCACGTCTCGATTGGCATCTGGGCGGCTTTGACCGGGTGGGCGACCGTTCGGTTGGTGGGCCCGCAAGACTAACACCGCACGCTAAATCCTCCGCACGCCAAACGCCGGAGTTATTCGGTAGCCTCCTTAGGGAGGTGTGCGGAACGCCGGCTGTTGCCGGTGTTGGTATGGATAGTAGGGATGGCAGCAGTGACGTCCCGCACACGGAGATTTCCCGGACGTTCTCACCCCCGTGTCCACACTGGCCGGTATTCGGGTCGGGCGTCTGAAAACTCGCACTGCACGTGCAGGTCCGCAGGCATCTTTTGCTGAGGCCTTATCCTTGGTGCGTCCAGCCCCCAACTTGACTTTTCCCGCCCCCACCCCCTTATCCATTTCACAATGAGCGACACAGCAGACAACCCCGCCGCTTCCGGCTCGGATACGCCTCCCTCCCCTGGGCAATCGCGCGACCCGAAACAGGAAACAGGCCTTGAAATTCTTACCTTCGGCTGCCGGCTGAATGCGTGGGAGAGTGAGGTGATGCGTAATCATGCGCGGGATGCAGGCTTGGAAAATGCAATCCTGGTCAATACTTGTGCGGTGACCAATGAGGCTGTGCGGCAGGCGCGGCAATCGATACGGCGGGCGCACAAGGATAATCCGGCGGCGAAAATCATCGTCACAGGGTGTGCGGCGCAGGTCGATCCGGAGATGTTTGGCGCGATGCCGGAGGTCGATCGCGTGGTCGGCAATCATGACAAGCTGAAGGCGGAGACGTTTAATCCGGTCTCCTTGCTGGGCGGCACGGAGAAGGTGCGCGTCAACGACATTATGAGCGTGACCGAGACAGCGGGCCATCTGATCGAGGGCATGGAGGGTCGGGCACGGGCCTATGTGCAGGTTCAAAATGGTTGCGACCACCGCTGTACGTTTTGCATTATTCCGTATGGACGTGGCAATTCGCGCTCGGTGCCAGCTGGCGAGGTGGTGGAGGAAATCAAGCTCCTGACAGCCTCCGGACATTCGGAAATTGTGCTGACAGGCGTTGACCTTACCTCCTGGGGTGAGGATTTGCCGGGTCAGCCCAAGCTGGGCCGTCTGGTGCAGGCGATCATCAATCAAGTGCCGGACTTACCGCGTTTGAGACTGTCCTCCATCGACGCTGTGGAGATTGATGAGGCGCTGTTTGATGTGGTGACGAGCGAGGCGCGGATTGCGCCCTATCTGCACCTCTCCTTGCAGGCGGGCGATAATATGATCCTGAAGCGGATGAAGCGCCGGCATTCGCGCGAGGATGCAATCGCCCTGTGTGAGCGGCTTAAATCCGCGCGGCCGGAGATTGCCTTTGGCGCCGACATCATCGCCGGCTTTCCAACAGAGACTGAGGCGATGTTTGAAAATACGTTGCGCCTGGTCGACGATTGCCAGCTGGCCTATGTGCACGCCTTTCCTTATTCGGCCCGACCGGGCACGCCGGCGGCCCGCATGCCCGCGGTCAATGGGGCGGAGATCAAGGCCAGGGCGGCACGGCTTCGAGACAAGGCTGCACAGGCTTTGTCGGCGCATCTGGACGGTATGGTTGGGCGGATTGACGATGTGCTGGTGGAGAAGACAAACTTTGCCCGCGCTGGCAATTTTGCGGCGATCCGGCTTCCCGAAAACAGCGCACCGCGCGCCGGGGCGCTTGTGAATGTTGATATATCAGGCCATGACGGTCGGCAGTTAATTGGGACACTGGTCTGATGTTTGGTTGGAACAAGAAAAAGAACGACAAGAAGGCGGCCGAAGAAAAGCCTGAGGCAGAAACGCCGGAAGCTGAAAAGCCTGAAATCGAGGCATCTCAGGTCGAGACGCCTGCGATAGAGACTGCTGAAGCCAATTCTGCCAGCGAGGCAGACCAAGCGCTCACACCGGTAGAGGCTCCCAAGCCAGAAAAGAAACAGGGGTTTTTCTCTCGCTTAGCGTCGGGTCTGCAGCGCACATCCAGCAAGCTGACAGAATCAGTCGCGGCGGTATTTACCAAGCGTAAGCTGGATAATGAGGCGCTTGAAGAGCTCGAAGATCTGTTGATCGCCGCGGATCTGGGTGCCTCGGCGGCGCTGCGCGTGACGGACCGCCTGCGCAAGGACCGCTTTGACAAGGAAGTCACCGATCTGGAAGTGCGTGAGGCATTGGCCGACGTTGTTGCCGAGACGCTGACGCCGCTGGAAACACCCCTGAATCTTGAGGGTGACGGACCGCGCGTCGTGCTATTTGTAGGCGTTAATGGTTCGGGTAAGACGACGACACTGGGCAAGATTGCCGTGAAGCTGAAGCGCCAGGGGCGCAATCCTTTATTGGTGGCCTGCGACACGTTTCGCGCCGCGGCGATTGAGCAAGTCACGGTATGGGCCGAGCGGGCGCAATCTCCCGTGGTTAAGCGCGAAATTGGCGCAGATGCCGCGGGCCTGGCGTTCGACGCACTCGCCCAGGCAGAGCGAGATGGTCAGGATGTTGTGCTGATCGATACGGCCGGGCGTCTGCAAAACAAATCAGAATTGATGGATGAGTTGCGCAAAGTTGTGCGCGTAATCCGCAAGAAAATGCCGGAAGCGCCGCATGAGGTTTTGCTGGTACTCGACGGCACGGTTGGCTCCAACGCTGTCTCGCAGGCTGAGGCGTTTATGGAAGCGTCAGACGTGACCGGCGTGATCATGACCAAGCTGGACGGCACCGCCAAGGGCGGCGCTCTGGTGCAGGTCGCCGAGAAGTTCCAGCTTCCGATCCATTATATTGGCATCGGCGAGGGCGAAGAAGACCTGCAGCCGTTTAGCGCGACAGACTTTGCCCGTGCGATCTCGGGCGTTGACGATGTTGAAGGCGGCGATGCGCAGGCTGTTGACCTCGAGGATCAAAGCTGACGGATCTGTCTCCCATCGTTCTCGGCACGCTGGCCATGTTGTTGTCGGCGCTGGCGCATGCCGGCATGACGCTACTGACAAAGCGGGCGCAGGACCGGCTGGTATTTCGCGGCCTGTCCTTGCTTTTTGTCGCAATCCTGCTGACACCCTGGATCGCTTTTCATCCTATCCCGACCTGGGAAGTGTGGCGCTTCTTGCTGCTGAGCGCGGTGACGATCTGGGCCTTTAATATGCTGATGATTGCCGCTTTTGAGCGCGGGAATATGAATTTGGCCTACCCGGTTATGCGTGGGTCAGCCCCTTCCCTGGCGGCCCTTTCAGCCTACATCTTCCTCGGCGAAGCGATTAATGGCTGGCAGATGGCGGGGCTGGCGGTGGCGACATTCGCATTGGTCGGCTTTGCATGGCCAGAGAAGGATGGGGCGCCAAAACTGCAGACGCTTTTGTTTGCGCTCGCCGCCTCGACCATGACCGCCAGCTATACGGTGATTGATGCGGCCGGTGTCAGGGCATCAGGCGATGTTTTGACATATACAGGCTGGTTTTTTGTACTGTCTGCGATCACCATAATGGCAACAGCCTGGGTGCGCCGTCGCGGTGATTTGGTTCGCCTGATGAAGCAGGAAGCCAGGCCCGCCGCCACCTCAATGATGTTTAACCTGACCACTTATGGTCTGGCGCTGTATGCCTATTCCATCGCACCGGTGGCCCCGATGGCTGCGTTGCGGGAGACCAGCATCATTTTTGGCGCCATCCTGGCGGCGGTGGTTCTGAAGGAAAGTTTTGGATTGAGGCGCATTGTGCTGGCCATGGTTTTGGTCGGCGGCCTGGTGATGATACAAGTCCTGTAAGCGTGAATTGGAGACCAAGTTGACCGACGAGACTGAAGCTGCCGCCCCAAAAAAATCGGGGAGCAATCCGTGGGTTGAATACATCCCTCTGATCATTTTTCTGGTCGTCTACAATGTCGGTCGCCAATATGAGCCGGACAATGCGATCTATCTGGCAACAATGGTCTTTATGGTCGCGACGCTGCTTGCGCTGGCCTGGTCTTGGTTCAAGGAAAAACGTCTACCACCGATGCTGATTGTAACCGGTGTGATTGTCACCGTTTTTGGTGGTTTGACCCTGTATCTGCAGGACCCGACCTTCATTAAAATGAAGCCGACCATGATTTATGTCCTGTTTGCTGCGGCGTTGATGGGCAGCACCCTTTTTGGCTTCAAAATTTTGAGACCTCTCCTGGGCGGCTTTTTAACACTGCCCGATGCCGGCTGGCACGCTTTGTCGATCCGGTTTGGCCTGATGTATCTGGCCTTGGCGGCGTTGAATGAATACATATGGCGCAATTACTCGGAAGCTTTCTGGGTGAATTTCAAACTGGTGGGATTTGTGCCCATTTTTCTGGTTTTCACCGCCGTACAAATCTATCTTATCGGCAAAAAGTATCCCGGCTCCATGAGAACCAGTGAAGCGGAAGACTAAGCCCCAATAGGGGTCTGGGATGCGATTTGTGATACCGCATCAATCCTGACCATCCAGCTTGCCGGAGCGGCCATATGGCAGAAGACATGCCGGACCCGATATCCTTCGATTTGACGACTTCGCCGGGGCATTTGCTGCATCGTGCACAGCAATTTGCCGCCGACCGGTTTGGTGAGGCCGTTGCCACGAGCGGGCTGACCCAACGCCAATTTGCAGTGCTATCGGCCACACATGCCCGGGAGGGACTCACCCAGACCCAATTGGTCATGGCGACCGGCATTGATCGCTCAACGCTGGCCGAACTGGTCGCGCGCATGGTGCGCAATGGTTTGCTGGTCCGTGAAAAACTGGCCGATGATGCCCGCGCCAATGCCATACATCTGAGCGAGCACGGGCGACAGCTTGTGGAGGGCGCGACCGTGGGTGCACGGGAGGCCGATGCAGCCATTTTGGGTGCACTCCCCATCAGCAAACGCAAAAGCTTCCTGAAAATGCTGAAGCGGATCGCCAGCACGCTTGAAAGCGGGGAGGCGTCCGAGAAGCGAGCACGTGACCTGGCGAAGGAGAAAACCAAGAAGAAAAAGGCCAAAATTAAAGCCCAGGCCCAGGCCGCGACGCCTGACTGATCAGGTTAGCGCGCCCGACGCGCTTCTCTTTCCAGCGCCGGATAGATTCGGTTATTGAGCACATCAACCGTGATCGGCCCCTGCCAACGCACGAGAATATTGCCGTCGGCACTGATTACCAATGTCTCAGGCGCGCCATCAATCCCCAGCGCTCGAACAGATTGTCCGTCCACATCCTGCATCACACCGCGATAGGGGTCGCCTAACTCGTCGAGAAAAGCGTTGGCGTCGTCGATTTCATCGCGCCAGTTGAGGCCGTATATCGCGATACCTTCAGCCGACAATGCCATCAGGGCCGCATGTTCGATGCGGCAAGGCGCACACCAGCTGCCCCAGATATTGAGCAGATAAGTGCCCTCTATCGCTGCGGGATCGAAGGGAGTGCGCGTCTCAAGCTCGGTCAGAGTGAGGGCGGGAAGCGGCTCAGCCGGTACGGAATTGTTATTGTAGACCTGCAAGGCGATGACCGATGTGAGTGCCAGGATCAAGATCAAGGCAAGCATGCGGATCGCGCCCTTCATGATGCGTCATCCTCTAGCTGAGCGAGGCGAGCGCGCGCCGCGCGACGTTCCATCAGCGACCAAACCAACAGGCCGAGCAGTGCCAAACCGGATATACCCCAGGCCGACCAGATCCAGACGCCGTAACCGTCCATGCTGAAAAAATTGTCCATACGCTCAATCCCCCGATCCGCTTTGACCCTGTTCACGCTGGCGGGTCAGGGTTTCAGCGCGGCGCACAATCGCGCGCGTGCGTAACCGGTAGAAGACAAGCCAGGCTGCAAAGCAGGTGTATGCTAGCGCCATAAGGGCAAGGGGTAAAAGCTGACTCTCGTGGATGGAGGGGCCGTCGGCACGAAATACGGCTGCTGGTTGATGCAGGCTGGACCACCATTCGACAGAAAACTTGACGATAATCAGATTGAGGATGCCTGCCATGCCCAAGATTGCCCCGGCACGCGCGGCTTGTTGACGGTCTTCCAGAGCGGCACGCAGAGCCATGTATCCTAGATAAACGAGCAACAGGACCAGCACCGAGGTCATGCGGGCATCCCACTCCCACCACGTCCCCCACATCGGCTTGCCCCAGAGCGAGCCCGTGGCCAGCGCCAAAACGGTGAAAACAGCGCCGATCGGTGCGATCACCTCTGCCGCTGCATCAGCGAGGGAGTGGCGCCAGACGAAATAGACAAAGCTCGCCCCCGCCAGTGCCCCGTAGAGCGCCATGGCCATATAGGCGGCCGGCACGTGCACATACATGATGCGGATGGTTTCGCTTTGCTGATAGTCCGGCGGTGAGGCCAGCAGAGCAAACCAGAGCCCGGCACCCATGAGCAGCAATGTCAGCCCGCCTGTCACCGGGATGGCAATCCGGGCGAGGCTGTCGAAGCGTTGTGGATTTGAAAAGTATGACAACATGAGAAGTGGATTACTCGGGCGACCGGCTTATCGCAAGCGTCGTCAAGTCGCAGGGCGATAAAACAATCACAGCCATGCGCTTACCAGACGCCAATTTTGTCGTCATTATCGCCCCATGACAGGCTCGCTCATCATCCTGACCGGTGCTGGAATTTCTGCTGATTCCGGTCTCGCGACCTTTCGCGATGCGGATGGGATGTGGTCGAAATTCAATTGGCAGGACCTGGCGACGCCGGAGGCGTTTGCCCGTGACCCTCAGCAGGTGCACGCCTTTTACAATGCCCGGCGCGCACAGTTGAGCGATGTTGCGCCCAATGATGCGCACCGTGCGCTGGCCAAACTGGAACGAGACTGGATGGCCGCCGGCGGGCAGTTTTTGCTGGTGACGCAAAATGTCGATGATCTCCACGAGCGGTCAGGCAGCAAAAATTTGATCCACATGCATGGCGAGCTGACCAAAATGCGCTGTGTGCATTGTGATTATGTGGATGTTGCTTTCGAGGCTCTTTCGACGGATTTGCCCTGCCTTAATTGCCGGCGCGCTGATGTTTTGCGACCCGATATCGTCTGGTTTGGCGAAATGCCGATGCAGATGGACATGATTATGGAAGCGCTGGAAAGCTGCACGCTGTTTGCAGCCATCGGCACGTCCGGCACGGTCTATCCTGCAGCGGGATTTGCTGATTTGGCGCGTCAGGCCGGCGCGCGATGCGTCGAAATAAATCTGGACGCCACCGACATATCCACCGGCTTTGACGAATGCCTAACCGGTCGGGCCAGTGACACGGTGCCCAACTGGGTTGCCGGATTGTGCGAAACCACACCATGAGTACTTTTTGACACCCGCATTTCACCAAAGGCAGAACCGATGACACCACAAGAGGCGTTTGCCTTCTCCCGACCGGGGTTTAAGGCCTATTCAGAGGGCCGTATTGATGATGGTGAGGCAGTGGCTGATTCAATACTCATGGTGCTGCCACATGATGCAAATGGCTTGTACCTAAAAGGTATTTGCCGGCGCGCAAAATCGGATTTTGCGACGGCTATCACGCATCTTGAGCAGGCCAATAAAGCTGTTCCCGGCCAGTTTGGTTTTGGAATGGCAATCGCTCAGTGCCGCGCCGATATGGAGGAGTATGACACAGCGCGCTCGGCCTATACCGCCCTGGTCGCACACTTCCCCAATCAAGTCGAATTGCTGCGTAATTTCGCTATGATGGAAAAGAAATGCGGAAATTTGGAAGACGCAGATTCGCTGCTGGACAAGTTACTGAAAGTGTCACCCGGGGACTTGCCAGCCCTGTCGACCCGCGCCTGGATTGCAGAAAATCTGCGCAATTGGCCGGATGCGATCACATATTCCGAGCAAGTGTTGGCCAAAGAACCCTGCGAGCCCCTGGCGCTTTCCGCCCACGCTGCCGCCGATTTGGCGGCGGGGCAGCACTCACGTGCCCGCTACCGTATCGAAGAATATTTCGCCCCCAGCGATAACTCCGCCGCACAAAATATGCCGGTTTATCAGCATCTGGGCATGGCCTGCGAAGCGGATGGTGATTTTGGTGCCGCCTTCGAAGCCTTCGAGGCTGGCAATGCCGCGTTACGAGAATGGCTGATTGAAGGGCGCGCCTTTACCGACGGGCTATACAGCCTGCCCTGCGTCCAGCGTTTGCGCGATATTTATGAGAGTTGGGGCCCACAAGCGATCGCCGACGACGACACACCTGGCCCGGTATTTCTGGTTGGCTTCCCGCGCTCTGGCACCACTTTGCTGGAGAGCGTGATCGGGGCGCATAGTCGTGTCACCACCAGCGATGAGCGGCCATTGCTGGAGCCAATTATTACTGAAGCTGGCGATACCGGGGCGTCCTTGTCGCGCTTTATTGAGTCGCTGCCGCAGACGGGCGATGAATTGCGCGCTGCGTATTGGCAGAGCGCGGCGGCGTGCGGTGCGGTAGACGGCAAGGTGTTTGTCGACAAATTACCGCTGAATATGATGTGGCTGGGCCTCATTGCGCACGTTTTTCCGAAGGCAAAAATCCTGCTGTCAGTGCGCGACCCTCGCGATTGTGTGTTCTCGTCATACAAGCAGCGTTTTGGCCTGAATTCGGCAATGATTCACATGCTGTCTATTGGTGATACTGCTGCCTATTACGACGCGGTTATGGGCGCCGGGGACGCCGCGCGTAAAGCTTGCCCCACGCTAGATGTCATCGACGTACGATATGAAGATATGATTGGCGATACCGAGGGCCAGGCTCGACGCGTAATCGACGCGCTTGGACTTCCCTGGGAAGACACTGTGATGAACTATCGCGATGCCCTGCCCAACCACATTTCAACCCCCTCTGCGCCCCAGGTGGAGCGGCCGATCTATCTCAGCTCAATGGGTCTTTGGCGCAATTATGCTGAACCAATGTCGGCCGTCACATCGATTTTGGCGCCCTGGGTTGAGCGCTGGGGGTATGAGCCGGATTAAGGCTCCTCCTCCAGGGCATGCATGTCATCATCGGAAAGACCGAAATGGTGACCGATTTCGTGGACCAGGACGTGATTGACCAGCTCATAAAGCGTAACATTGCGACGCGCTTCCCACTCTTCGAGTAGTGGGCGGCGAAACAGGACCACGCGCGCCGGAGTCGGAGGCGGATTACCGATAGACTGGCGGGTTAAATCGACGCCAATATAGACGCCAGACAACTCATATTTATTTCTGATATCTAGTGCGTCGAGCGTTTCCTCGTCGGCGAAATCGGTGACGTGAATGTCCAGATTTCCGCATTTTTCGCGAAACTGTGCCGGAAGGTTTTTCCAGGCTAAATCGGCCATTTCGACGAAATCCTCGAGGCGGGGTGTTTCGTCGGTGTCACTGGGAAAACCTATCATTCTGCCAATATAGGAAATCTTCTTCGACTTGCCATAGGAACATAAATAGAACAAACTTGAAGAATGGACCTTGTTGACGTCTCCTCCTCCCGAAATCCGGACATTGATGACGCACTTGCGCTGATGCGGGGTGCCGCGAAGCTGTTTCGTGATCTGGGGTATTGCTCGATTGCCGAGTTCAGCCTGCCCGGTGGACGGCGTGCCGATGTCGCGGCGCTGGGGCGGAAGGGGGAAATGGCGATTGTGGAAGTGAAGTCCGGGATTGCCGATTTTCGCGCTGACCAGAAATGGACGGAATATCGCGATTATTGCGATACATTCTATTTCGCCGTTTCCCAACGCTTTCCGCGTGAACTGATCCCCGAAGAGGTGGGGTTGATAATTGCCGACGGGTTTGGTGGAGCGATTATCAGGCCCAGTCCGGAAGACAAATTATCGGCGGCACGGCGCAAGGCAATCACCTTGCGCTTTGCCCGTACGGCTGCCGAACGACTGGTACGGGCTCCAGACCCTGCCGACTAACTGTCTGTTAGAACGACATCCATCGCAGCATGAAATTTTTTCAATCGCGGCGCAAACCGATCTTGCGCCATGGCAAGAATTTCAGGGCGAGCCTTGTCGGGCGAACCGCTGTCGACTGGTGGACCAGGATCATACTCAAGTCCCAACTGAATCGCTTCCGCCACGCCATCTCCGGCGATTTCGCGAACGATCGTAAGGGCAAAATCGATACCCGCCGTGACACCGCCGCCCGTGAAGGTATTTCCGTCCCGGACAACACGCTCCCGGACCGGAATAGCACCGACGCGCGACAGGGCATCGTGATAGCTCCAATGCGTGGTCGCCCGCTTCCCCTCAAGCAAGCCTGCCGCGCCCAGCACAAAACTTCCTGTGCAAACCGAGGTCACGTATTGCGCGGTCTGCGCCTGGGTTTTTAGAAAATTGATGATTTCGGAATTCTGCATCGCATCATCAATCCCAAAACCGCCTGGCACACAGATCAAGTCCAGTTGCGGACAGTCGGCGAGGGTCATTGTTGGCAGGATAAAGGGGCCACAATCGGTAAGAACCGGTTCGAGCGTCGGCGCCACCAAATATATTTCGGCGCCGGGAATTCGCGATAGAACCTGCAGCGGACCGGTGAAGTCAAGCTGGGTGAGATCATCAAACAGCACGAAACCAATCTTGAAGGGCTGGCTCATAATATGCCTCTCAGACGGTGTCAGACTTAACACGCCAAGGCGGATCGATGCGATTTTCACCGGCGTGGAAAATTTTGATTTTGTGTCCGTCCGGGTCCAGCAAAATAGCCTCGCGCCACAACCAACCCATGTCTTCCGGATCGGTCTCGAAGGCGAAGCCCCTTTTCTTCAGGTCTTTGACCTGGGCATCTATGTCGTCGTTTTCGAGATAAATCACGGCACCGGGCACAACCGGCTCTTCGACGATGTGCAGCGACAAGGTGGTATCGCCTTCGGGGGCCAGGAATCGGCTATAATGGGGGGAGTCGACGAGCAGCTGGAAACCGAGGCGGTTGTAAAAATCGCGAGACCTCGGAATATCAGACACGGGGATGGTGATCTGGTTCAGGCGCATTGGTATCGGGTCCTTAATCGGTGTTTTGCGGGTCAGCAATTTCGTCTAGGGGGCGCAGCAAGCGGTCAACACTGGCGTCGCTCAGCAAATAGGCCCAGCCGCCGACTCGCCGATTCATTTCTATCGCGGCCGGCTCACTGCCATCGGTGAGCGCTCGGGCGGTGATGACCGCCCAGCGTGTGTCGCCCTGGGCGATAATGTTGATCGACAACCGCAATCCGGCAAAAGTTTCAGCGACATGGGATGCGACGGTTTCGCCGCGCAAACGGTCTGCGCGGCGGACATCGCGAAACCGCAAGCGGGCCAATCCGGCGCCGGGGCCATTTCCTGCCCCCGCAGTGATCGGTCGCCAGGCCGAAGGTCGTCGCAGCGAGAAGTTTCTCGCGCTCTGCCCGGGACGCTCCAATAAATAGGACGGGCCGGTCTCCGGTGTAATCTGGGTGCGAGCGATTTGTGTCCGACCGAGCGCGATGAAATCGAGTTCCAGCCAGGCATCTGCTTCGTTAATATCAGGGCGTGTGGTTGCGGCATCGCGCGTTCGCGCTGCCCAGGTTTGATTATCACCCGGAAAGCGCAGATAAATTCGGCCATCACGTACCTCACCAAGCAAGACATCTGCGAGCACTTCGCCTTCGGCATTTCTCACCGTCACACGAGTGGCTGCTGTGTCTGATCCGGGCTCGGACAGGCCCAGGCGGGCATGGCGGTCAGGGTCGTCGGTCCGGGCACCTTCAAATTCTAGCGTGCCAAGGAATGAGTCGAGTTCGGCGAGACGCGCGGCGCGGACCGGATAGTCATCTCGGGATGGCATAACCCATTCCGTCTTGATCTGACGGACGATGAAATGATCTTGCGCTGTTGCGATTTCGATCTCTGTTATCTCCGCGACGCGGTCTGCCCAATTGGCGAAGACGGGTCCCTCGACCTGCGGGGTCCATTCACGCCTCGCCTGCAGCCCAGATAGCGTTATGGCCAGCAGGGCGACGAGCAGGGCACTACCTCCGACCCAGACCAGTTGAGACCGTCTCAATGCATCCATTGGCCGACTCATGCGCGCCTCCGGCGGCGAACGAGCGTACCGGCGAGACCGATAAGGATCACCAAAGCCGGTGGTACGCCAATGGTCCAGAATTGCAGATTGGTGTGCAGTGTTTCGATATCATTTCTAAAACTGCGCTCAACCTCACGCATGCTGGCACGATCATCGGCAATTTCCTGCAGCAGGCTGGACACTTCGTCACGGCGCTGCGCATTGGACTCGCCGGTCAGAGCCGAGGCCTGCCCGGTTTGCTGCAGGCTCTGGAGGCGTGTCTGTGCGCGTTCGATATCGGCTTCGAGTTGCGCACGAATTTGCGCGTATCGGGTTTCTGCCTCGCGGCGAAGGTCATCCACCCGGTTCATCGGCCGCAGCGATGGAACACGCGACCGCAGGCCGACCAAAGCCGGGTCTCCGATGGTCAAATCGAGCACATTAACCGCGAAAATTAGATTATCGGCCAATATGACCTGCCCTAATACCGGGTCCTGTCGTACGTAATAACGGTCATCAAGCCAGTCGACATCGGTGACAAATGTGATGTTGGCATCGCGCTGTGAAGCATCGAGGTGGTCGCCTGGCCGAAACAAGATATCACTAATGGGTGGGCCATCAGGGAAAGCCGATTGCAGATCCCCGGACAAACGGGCTGCCAGCAGGATCGGTTGCGGCGCTTGCTGGTAATCGCGGCGCAGATCATCAGGACTACTAGAGATGGCGGCGATATCCGCATCGGTATAACCACCCTCTGCGCTCGTCGTGATCAGCGGCGTGACGGTCAACTCGCTGGTCGGGAAGACAACAATCTCTCCCGGCGAGGCGAAATTGATACCACGCTCGAGAGCCGTGGTCGTCAAATCTTCGGCAGACATTTGGTCGGAACCGGCCCCAAACCAGAGCGGGTAGGTTCGGGTCACCGGCGGGCCGCTGGCCTGACTGACCTGCACTTCCAGACCCAGCAAACGATCCATGGCAACACGTTCGCTATCCCAGGCAATACCCCAGCGCTCGAGCAGGGGTGATAGATCCGAACCGCGCGTCGCATCTACCGGCGGCAGGCCATCTGGCCCCGCACGCAGGGCCATATGGGCCATAGGATCAAGGAAGAGTGCGATCTGGCCGCGATTGAGGGCGAATTGGTCGATCAAATAGAGCTGGCCCTCGGACAGAGTGCCTGGGTGCATGATCAGCAGTGCATCGACGGCCGGGATGTCGTCAAATCCCCGCTCCAGCCACACCAGATCATAGGTGTTGGCGAGCTCGGTTATGAAGACATTGGGCACACCGGTTTCCGGCGTCAGGGCCAGGCCGGTCAGGATGGCCAGGCGGGGCCGGGCTTCGCGCTCCAGCTCGGCGACGATCCGAGTCAGGGCGTATTCAAGGCGGGATTCATCGGCCTCGTCAAAGACCGGAATGGCCAGCTGTTCGTCGATAGAATTATTGGCGACCAGACCAAAAAACAGGCGCTCACCTCCTTGGGTCGGGATCGGCAAAAGGCCGGCTTCGAGGGCCTGATCCTCTTCCTCAGAGAAGGGCATCGGGTCGATTTCGATAAGACGTATCTGCCCACCAGAGCGGGCGGAATAGGCACGCATGAACTCGCGGACGCGGCTGGCATAGGCGCGAATCGCCGGATATTGCGTGGCCTGGGCGCGGGAATAGTAGAATTGCCATTCGACCGGCTCGTTGAGGTCCTCGACGATCGCTGCCGTGCCGGGTGAGAGGCGATACAATCCCTGCTGGGTCAGATCGAGACGGACGCCGCCGAAGATCTGACCGGATAGATGATTGCCCGCCAGGAACAAGGCCAGAATGCTGAGCAGCATTAGCGGGAGATAGCGCGTGCGCTTCATCGGCCACCTCCGCGTC
>JAQXCQ010000214.1 GCA_029251785.1 Maricaulis sp.
AGCGACATCACACCGCCTCGAGAGCGAAATTGCGCTTCCACACGGAGCGGATAATGGGATGCGCCTCTGTCGCGCGCACCGCACCGGACAGACGTGGACAATGCTCAAAGAACCAGTCCCGTCGCGGTGACCAATGGCTCATCATCGCCACATAAACATCCAGAAGGCTCATCGCCTCACCCAGGATATACGGTCCGGGGAAGACACCGTCTTCCATGATTTTCCAAAACTGCTTGCGCCGCTCCAGAGATTTCGTCAGTAAATCAGGATGCTGTCGTTCATCAGCAAGAAAGCGCTCTGGACCGTCGGTAATGGCGAAGGTCGAATAATAATTCGACGACAAGAATAACAACCATCGTAGATAATCAGGACGCTGCGGCGCATCCGGCGTGGGTGCCAGACCCGCCTCGGGGTGAAGATCCCCCAAATAGATCAAAATCCCGGCGCTCTCCGTCATTAAATCATCATTCGGCAGAACCAGCGCTGGTATCTGGCCCGCCGGATTAACGGCCCTAACTCGGGCGCGCTCCTGTGCAGAACCGAGCACTTCCACATCAATCCGATCAAAAGGCAAATTCAACAATTCCAGCGCCGCCTCAACGCAGGTCGAGCCGAAACCATTGGCCCGGTAGAGAACATATTTCATGTTTTGCCCCCCTTGATAGCCGCCTGCACCTTGAGCGCCTGTACCGTCATCTTCACATCATGAACGCGCACCATCGCGGCCCCCGCTTGAGATGCCCGCAACGCGGCAGCCAACGAGCCACCCAAACGCTCAGTCTCGTCGGCACCATCGTCGATCGCCGCGATAAAGCGTTTTCGTGAGGCTCCGAACAGCACCGGATAGCCAAGCCCGATAATTTGATCGAGATCTCGCATTAGCGCCAGATTATGGTCGAGCGATTTGCCAAACCCGATCCCGGGGTCCAGCCAGATGCTCTCCATTTCAACGCCGCCCGCCATCGCAACATCGGCGCGCTCGGTGAGAAAATCACACACCTCGGTCAGCACGTTCCGGTATTTCGGATCCTGTTGCATCGTCGCCGGCGTGCCCTGCATGTGCATCAAGATAACAGGGACACCGAGCTCCGCCGCGGTCTCCACCGCACCGTCAGCGCGCAGCGCCATCACATCATTCCAGATATCCGCCCCCGCCTCGACCGCCTTGCGGGCGACCTCGGGCTTGCAGGTATCAACAGAGATCCGCGCCGCTGTCTCTCCGCGCAGGGTCCGGATCACCGGAATGATCCGTGCCAGCTCGTCCTCCACCGACACCGGCACAGCACCCGGTCGGGTCGACTCGCCGCCAATATCGATCACATCCGCCCCATTGCGCAGCATTTCATGCGCCCGGGCTATCGCCCGACCATAATCCATATTGCTACCGCCATCGGAAAAGCTATCTGGCGTGGCATTGAGGACTCCCATCACAAAGGGCATGGAGCGGCGGCGAAATTTTAGAGCTGACATGGGCAAAGCTTTTTGTTTCGGACGGCGGCACTCTACATCTCTGACCACAAGGCAGAAAGAGGCATTTGCGCTCGCCATTTATGACATCCATGTCACCTCTATCACGCAGCTTTGACGCGACCCTTGGGAGCGCGCGGGCTATCGTGCCTGGCATGTCATCGGAGAAAACAAAACTGGCCGCTCTCACCGCCCCTCTTCAGGCAACGCCCAAGCATGCGATCAACGGATATTGTGCGTGGGACATACCAGCGCAGAAAGGGCAACCGGCATGGGCAATCTCCGGCTGGGTTTGCGAAAATGACCAGGTCGTTCCGACGCCCCACATTATCCTGCCGCATGCGGAAGCCTCAATTGCCGTTCACCAACGCGGCGACAACATGCACCTTTTAATGTGCGGACCGGCCCAAGCGCCCCGCGTCCACAAGCCCTCGGTCGGAGAACGTCTGATCGGCATATCCCTGACCCCGGAAACCATGGCCAGATGTTTCCGTCTGCACCCGCCCGAATGGGAACAAAAAGTAGAACTGGCCCCGCCCAATCTTGCCCGAAGCTTGGAACCTGCTGTCGAAAGCATGCGAATTCTGCCCGGTCGCGAGGCGCTAAAGGCTTTGCTGACGGCCGTCGCCGCAATTGTCGATAAATCTGAAATGCCGGTATCCGCCGAACACTACCTTGCCCAGCAGATGAGAGCCCGTGATGGAGACCTCCGACTCTCCGGGCTCGGCGAGCAGCTGCACCTCAGTTCCCGGCAGACCCGCCGCCGTTTTATCGGCCTGATGGGAATCACGCCAAAAACCTTTGCCCGACAATTACGTCTCGCCAGGATCATGACCCGGGCGGACCATCACCGGTCACCTGCCTGGGCCGGTCTCGCTCATGAGAGCGGATATTGCGATCAGGCCCACTTTGTCCGTGATTGCCGCGCACTGACCGGACGCACCCCGTCACAGATACATGCAAACCGGCAGCTTCAGCAGATCTGAGCCCCACGGCAGCGTTGAGCTGCGATGTCCGAAAAGTCCAATACCCCACAGCGCAAACACACCAGACTTCAGGCCACGCACACTCGCATCGCTCAGGAGAATTAAATGTTACGATCAATCCGTTCCGTCAGCCGCACTGCGCTTCTTGCTGGCGGATTGTGCCTCTCCCCATTTACGGCCCCCGCCTATGCCCAGGAAATCGAGACCCTGACTTTCGAGGGGCAGACCTGGCAGGTGTTCCACGGCCAGGCAGGAGAAATAAGCACGGGTCAATATATGGGACGCGATGCGCTCTACATTCGTCGGGGACAGGCCCAGCTGTCCGATATCGACCTCGCCGACATGGTCATTGACTATAGTTATGCTCCAACAGAGCAAAGTGGTTTCATGGGAGTCAATTTTCGGGACCTTGGAGACAATAATCTGGAGCAATTCTACACCCGACCGCACCAGTCAGGCCAACCGGACGCCACCCAATACCAACCTGTCATAAACGGACGTACCGCCTGGCAACTTTATGCCGGTCCCAATGACGCGACGGCCGTCAACATCAACCCAGACAGCTGGTCCCACGTTCGCATCGTCGCGATTGGCGACGCGGCCGACATTTATGTCGACGACATGGATACCCCCATCATGCACGTGCCAGACCTGCGCATAGACGGCGCTCACGGTGGCGTCTCCCTGTTTATGTCGGACCGACCCTGGATGCCTGATACCGGCGCTTGGTTCTCAAATGTAACAGTTCGCGCCGCCAACGATGCAGACAGTTTGATCGGTGAGGCCGTCGAAGAACCGACTGTGCCCGATGGCGTTATCCGCGCATGGTCTGTCTCCAACGCCTTCGAAGAATCTGATCTGGAGGGTCAATTCATGCTTCCAGAACAGTCTCTTACCTGGTCAGCTCTCGCATCAGAACGCAATGGTGTCGCAAATCTTGCCCGCGTCACCCCAATGTCGCAGGGCCAGAACAGCGTCCTCGCCAGCCTGTCTATCGACAGCGAAGCCAGCACGATACGTGAAATGAGCTTTGGCTATAGCGACCGTGTTCGCGTTTATCTCAACGGCCAACAAATCTACGCCGGAAACGCCCAATGGCGCGCCCGCGATCATCGCCATCTCGGCACCATCGCCTTTGTAGACAGGCTCCCGCTGCGATTGGACGCCGGTGAGAACACGCTCACCTTCGCGGTCTCTGAAAGCTTTGGCGGTTGGGGCGTTGCAGCTGCCCTAGAAGACCAGGACGGTCTGACCATCCGCCCCTGACACCAAGCGGTCAAGCCGTTCAGGTAACAAAAAAGCCCGGCTCACCAGCCGGGCTTTCCTTTGTAATCAGGCCTGATTCAAGCGCCCTGCGGCTCAGGATCAGCGCCACCATCATCCGGCTTGGCGTCAGCCACCGGGTCTTCGGTGGTGGGGACAGCTCCGGTTGGCGTATCACTTGGGGTCGGCGGTTCATCTTCCGGACGCTCCGGAGCGATACCCTTCAGAAGGTTCACAATTTCATCACCTGACAGGGTTTCATACTCGATCAGTCCCTGTGCGAGCGTCTCAAGATCCGCACTATTCTTTTTGAGAATTTTGCCTGCCTTGTCATACGCCTCATCGACCAATCGTCGAATCTCAGAATCGATCAAGCGAGCCGTTTCTTCCGACACGCTCTTGCCGACAGCACCTCCACCCAGATACGGATTGGCGGGCTCGGTGCTATAGAGCACATTGCCGAGCTTATCAGACATACCCCATTGAGTGACCATGCTACGGGCCAGCTGTGTCGCCATTTGAATATCGCCGGAGGCTCCGGACGTCACCTTATCATAGCCAAGAATGATTTCTTCGGCGACCCGTCCGCCCATGGCAACCGCCAGATTGGCGTACATCTTGTCGCGGGCATAAGAATAACTGTCTTCTTCAGGCAAACGCATCACCATTCCCAAGGCACGTCCGCGTGGAATAATGGTCGCCTTGTGAATTGGGTCAGAGGCCGGACATTGTAGCGATACGATCGCATGTCCTGCTTCGTGGTAGGCAGTTTTACGTTTCTCTTCTTCACTGATCACAATGGACCGGCGCTCCGGCCCCATCATCACCTTGTCCTTGGCTTCTTCCATCTCCGACATGGCGACCACGCGCTTATTCCGTCGCGCGGCCAGAAGCGCTGCCTCATTGACCAGATTGGCCAGATCAGCTCCGGAAAACCCGGGTGTCCCGCGCGCAATAACCTTGGGATCGACATCGGACGCCAATGGCACTTCGCGCATGTGAACTTTCAGGATCTTCTCGCGACCGATAATGTCCGGATTGGGGACTTCCACCTGGCGATCAAAGCGACCTGGGCGCAGCAAGGCCGGGTCCAATACGTCGGGTCGGTTGGTGGCTGCAACAAGGATGATGCCCTCATTGGCTTCAAAGCCGTCCATCTCGACCAAGAGCTGGTTTAGGGTCTGTTCGCGCTCATCATTGCCGCCGCCATGGCCCGCACCGCGGGAACGGCCGACCGCATCAATCTCATCAATAAAGATGATACAGGGCGCATTCTTTTTGGCCTGCTCGAACATGTCACGGACGCGGCTAGCACCAACGCCGACAAACATTTCAACAAAGTCCGAGCCGGAAATGGTGAAGAACGGTACATTCGCTTCGCCGGCAACCGCACGAGCCAGCAAAGTTTTACCGGTTCCGGGAGGGCCGATTAGCAAAGCGCCCTTTGGAATTTTACCACCCAGGCGCTGGTACTTTGTGGGATCTTTCAGAAAGTCGACGATTTCCTGAAGCTCTTCCTTGGCTTCATCGATACCTGCAACGTCATCAAACGTTTTGACACCGGAGGCTTCTGTCAGGAGGCGCGCCTTGGACTTACCAAAGCCCATCGCGCCACCGCGACCACCGCCCTGCATCTGACGCATGAAGAAGATCAACATGCCCATCACCAGGAAGACCGGGAAGAAATTGATCAGAAGATTGACTAGGAAATTGCCCTCGGTATCCTCTTCCTCGACCGTGATATTGGTGTTGGTGTTACGCAAGAATTCCAGCGTCTGGTGATCTTCCGGTGGAAGCATCGCATGCGTGTCCGGACCGCCCGCCGTTGCAGAGCGAATCGTGTCGCCCTGAATAACCACATCCCGAATTTCGCCACGGTCAATCTGGGTGAGGAATTCCGAATAGGAGACCTCATTCGAATCCACCGCCTGCTGGCCTTGTGGATTCATCAAATTATACAGTGCCAACACCAGGATGAAGACTATTGCCAGGGTCAGGAAATTTTTCATTTGCATGCGACTCGTCCGTTCATCTATCGGCCTGTTACACCAGATATGGGCATTCCACCGCCCGAGTGCCAGTCATACCAGCAGTTAATTCGCCGACACATTCGTTTCGACGGTAGTTTTTTCTGTCGCGACCACGCCCAAATTGAGGCGAGATGCCAGCCTTGCCGGCGCCAGCGACCGGATTTTCACATCCGGACAGTCCAAACATCCAGCGATCGCCAAAACCTTACCCGTGCCATCACGCCGGATGGTCAACAGTCCCGGCCGAGCCGCCCCGGGAATTGTCTGCAGAATACGACGATCCGGCAAACCTTCATAGCGCGGCCCCAGCGGGCCGGCACACATATCGGACATAGGAGTTTCAATCTCGTAACGACCGTCCCAAATATTCCTTTGGCCGGCCAACAAGAGCTGGTCACTTTGCGCGGGTTGATCAACCCGGCCCGTCAGCGCGCCAAGGTCCCGGATGAGCCACATATCACCGCGCCAACACACCAGCCTGGCACCGCCACCGCAATAAGCCACATCTCCCAACACTGCTCGCAGCATGGCTTCGACAACGGCCTTTGATGTGGGCGCACCCTGCCCGGAGACGGCCAGCATTGCTGCTCCGAGCACCTGCGCCCCAATAACTTTTACCGCCGTATGAATTCGCGCCTGGTCAATTTTTGCTCCACCCCAATCCTGGAATTCAACTGCGTTTTCTGCCAGTCGGCCCGCCAGAATATTTTCGCGGCCGCGCAGCGCCTGCAATTCCTGCGTCAATTCTGACAATCGGCTGACGGCAAATCCGTTTTCTTCGAGAGCGGTGAGGTATTTGCGCACAGCAATCCGTGTGAAACGCGTATCTTCATTCGACGGGTCATCAATCCAGCGTTCAGACCGGTCGTCCATCAACCGGCGCAAACTTTCTCGACGCGTATTCAAAAGTGGACGCAATAGTCGAATACTCTGGCCATTCGGCCAGCTTGGTGATGGTGCATCACCCAGCATGCCAACGCAGGATCGCCATCCGCCTCCCGCCTGAAGCCGCATCCAGACCGTCTCGTTTTGGTCATCCAGTGTATGGGCGAGAAGTAATTTATTCGACCCGACGCTGACTGTTGCCTCAGCCAATAACGCATGTCGCGCGTGTCGAGCTGCAGCTTGAACCCCAGTCTTCGGCTTGGCGCCCTTCCAGCACAAAATTCGTGCGCTGGCACCCAGCCGTCGTGCCGCGCTGGCGGCCTGCTCAGCCTCATCCGCACTTTCGGATCGCAAACCATGATCAACGATCAGGGCATGAATTGCGGTATCTCGTGAAGCCGCCCATCCTGTCACCAAGCAAAGCAAAGCGTGGGAATCACCGCCCCCGGAATAGCCGAGCGCAAGATTTCGCTCATTGCCAGCGTATTGATCAAGCCAGGAAAAGACGCGTGAATGCAGGCTAACGCTCACCGCTACCGACAATTAGCGCGGACAGATTCACGCGCTGCGCGGTCCCGTGAGGCCTGTGACGCATTGGGGAATTGTCGGCCAAACCGGGCCAGCGTATCGCAGGCCTCACGGCCTCGACCCATCGAGTACATCGATGCGGCCAGCCGCACCAAAGCATCAGGAGCACGGGCTCCGGCAGCATCCATGCGAAGCGAAGCGATGTATTGATCAGCCGCCTCGGTGTAATTATTACGGACAAAGTGTGTCTCACCGAGCCAGTACAAGGCCTCACTGGCCAACGGATCCTCACCGTATCGCGCGACGAAGTCTTCAAATCCTGTCTGCGCACCGCCAAAATCACCATCCAACAAGCGGGCGCGCGCCGCGGCGAAAGCATCTGCAGGTGCGACCACTGGCGCAGCATCAATTGGAGCAGCACCAAGAACACCGACAGCCTGGTTTTGCGCGGCATTCAGTGAACTTTGCGGCTCAGCCGTGCCCAATGGTGTGGCTCCAGATACTTCGTCCTGTGCCAATCCCTCATTCATCCAGGCCGCAGCCTCTCCATCGATGGCGGGCTCGACAGGTGACTCTGCTTCGGCCAATCGTGCTTCAAGCGCTTCGACTTGGTTGCGCAATTGTCGATTTTCAAACGACAGGCGTTCCACTTCGCCGGTCATTTCCCGGACTTGATAATCAAGCGCATCGAACCGTTGCATCAAGGCCTCTGCCACAGGATCGCCCGCTAGGAACTGAGTTTCCAATTCGCCAATGCGCACCTCAGTGGCATCTATCCGTTCGGACAGTTCACGACGGGACTGGGACTGGGCGGGAGCGGACGCGATCAACGCGCTGGCAACAGCAAGAATGACTGAGATACGGATCATGAAACAACCAAATCATTTGAGCGAGGCAGAAATACGGCACGCAGAGCGCATTCATACAGCATGGGCACACAATTCAACTATCTGGCCTGAAGTCGGGTCAGCCAGACAGACCGACAACGCAATTGGTATGCCGAAACACAAAACGCGTTGACCGATCGGATGAAAGAAAAATGCCCGCAACCATAAGGGTCACGGGCGTTTCACTCAATTACATACGAACTCTGCTTAGCTGGTAGCGCCAGACACAATCGATGTGATGGCATTCCGGTTTACCGACCAGCAAGCTTCGTTTGACTGCGTGCAGGTGCCACGCTCTTTACCGTAGGACACGGTGGAGATGCGTGACGGGTCAACACCCTGACTAATCAGATAGTCCCGAGCGGCATTGGCGCGACGTGCACCCAGTGCCAGATTGTATTCACGGGTTCCGCGCTCGTCGCAGTTTCCTGCAACAAGAATGCGTGTGTTGCTGTAGGTCGCGAGCCAGGCAGCCTGGGCACGCAAAGTCGCACGACCTTCGGCTGTCAGATCATGACGATCAAGACCGTAGAAAACCCGGTCACCGGCAGTGGCAACAAATTGTTCAACAGAGCCATCAGCCGGCCCCATCGGTGCTGCAGGTTCGTGACGTGCCGGCGGAGGCGTTGGTGCTTCAACAGTCTCCATCGGCGGTGTTGACGCACAGGCTGTCGCAAAAGCACCCAGCGCGGCTATAGCAATAAATTTGAAATTCATAATGTGTACACCCTCATCCAGCCAGGACGTTAAGCCCTTGGCGTACTCCCATCCACGTCCAACGTGACGCAATCGAAACGTCGGCCCACCCTTCGGTGCCGCGTAGTCTCCGACACGTTACTCAGAAAACACCTACTCAATCAAGGGCGACCATGCCGGATCTGACGCCGCACTGCCCGTGGCGAGCCTGCGAAGATTGAATCCAGCCAAGTCAATGCTCCAGATTTCATAACGTGTTCCATTGCTCCGTCGCTCTCCGCGCGTGAACAAAAGCACCCGACCATTTGGCGACCAGGCCGGCGTGTCGACGAAAAATCCCTGATGCAAAATACGTTCGATGCCAGAGCCGTCCGCCCGTACGACACCAAGGGAAAACGTACCACCAACCTGCTTTGTAAACGCGATCAAATCTCCGCGCGGAGACCAGACCGGAGTCGTATAAACGCCCTGACCAAATGTGATCCGCTGAGTGTCCGTGCCGTCAGCATTCATCGTGTAAAGCTGCGAGCCGCCACCCCGACTGGAGGAAAAAACAATTCGCTCACCATCCGGAGAAAAAGATGGTTCAACGTCATCAGCCGGGTGACGCGTCAAGCGTGTCAACTCCCGGCTTTGCAAATCAAACAGGTGAATATCGTGTCCTGCGCGAGTTTC
>JAQXCQ010000218.1 GCA_029251785.1 Maricaulis sp.
TCATCGGTGACAATCACATGGATAAAACCGACCGCCGCACAAATCGAGCAATTACACGACAGCGCCACCACTTCGTCCGGAATATTCACTTCAAAGCGAACCGCCTTGCAGTGACACCCGCCGGAACGCCATTTCTTGGTGGGTGAGTTGGTCATTGGATGTCCTCGGTGCGATTGCGCGGAACGTTGAGATCGATGCAGTCGCCATCGCTCAGTTCGTGTGGCATCAGAAAGCACATCTCGGCGGCCTGCTCGCCCTCAAAACGAAGGACAAAATCAGACCCGACGCGATACCCGTCCGCCTTGTCGAACGGCTCTCGGCCGGTTTCCTGGGCGCGAATATCAAAAACTCCTTCCACCGAATGCCCTTGAGCCAAAAGATAGGCTGTAGCGCGCGCGCCATCACGTTCCCGGCGGTACTCCTCCAGCGATTGCTGCGTGTAGTGATCCAGCGTCGCCGCATCGACGACGCTCAAGAACTTCATGCCCCAATAAGTCACAGTTGCGCCTACGACCAACCCTACCAGAGCTCCAACAACTAATCGCATGATCCCTACCCCGCGTAACAGACAGACTTAGCCGCCTGCACAATGTCATCCACACCCGGCAAAGACAGTGCTTCCAGATTGCCCGCATAGGGAAGCGGCACATCTTTCTGGTGCACGCGTGCGGGCGGAGCGTCGAGATAATCGAAGGCCTCGGCGGTCACGACGGCGGCGACTTCCGCGCCAACGCCACAGCGGCCCCAGCCCTCTTCGGCGCAGACGATCCGGTTGGTCTTCTTGACTGAATTCACCACCGTCTCAGTATCGAGTGGACGAATGGTCCGCAGATCGATCACTTCGGCGGAGATGCCCTCACCGGCCAGGATATCAGCGGCCTCGAGCGCATAGCCCACCATGCGCGAATGCGCCGAGATGGTGACATCTGTGCCCTCGCGGCGAATTTTGGCCTTACCGATTGGCAAGACGTGATCATCCAGATTGGGCACATCAAAGCTTTCGCCATAAATCAGCTCGTGCTCGAGGAAGACCACCGGATTGGGATCGCGGATCGCCGCCTTGAGCAGCGCCTTGGCATCAGCCGCATCATAAGGCGCAACCACTTTCAGACCGGGCACATTGGCATACCAGGAAGCATAATCATGGCTGTGCTGGGCACCAACGCGTGAGGCCGCACCATTGGGCCCACGGAAAACGATCGGACAGCCCATCTGACCGCCCGACATATACAGCGTCTTGGCGGCGGAATTGATGATGTGGTCAATTGCCTGCATGGCGAAGTTGAAGGTCATGAATTCCACGACCGGGCGCAGCCCGTTAAACGCCGCACCCACAGCCAGACCGGCAAAACCATGCTCGGTGATCGGCGTGTCTACGACGCGCTTGGCGCCAAATTCCTGCAGCAATTCCCGGGTCACCTTATAGGCCCCCTGGTATTCCGCGACTTCCTCACCGATGACAAACACCGTCTCGTCGCGGCGCATTTCCTCAGCCATCGCATCACGCAGCGCATCACGAACCGTGGTGGCGGTGAAGGTGGTGCCCTCCGGCACATCCGGCTCAGCCAGAACCGCCACATTCGCCGCCATCATGGCCGGGCGCTCATCGATTGCCGGTGTCGGGTCAGCGGCGGCAGCCGGAGCCGGTGCAGCACTGGCCGGAGCCACGTCTACATCGGCGACATCTTCCCCGTCCTCGGCCAGCAGCGCGATCACCGCATTGACCTGAACGTTTTCAGCGCCCTCTTCGACCAGGAGTTTGGCAACCACGCCCTCCTCCACAGCTTCAACTTCCATCGTCGCCTTGTCGGTCTCGATCTCGGCAATCACATCGCCGCTATCGACGCTGTCACCTTCCTTGATCAACCATTTGGCGAGCGTGCCCTCTTCCATCGTTGGAGAAAGCGCCGGCATGAGAATTTCAATCGACATGAATAAATGTCCTGTCAGTCAAGTTTTTGGTGGTCACGATCAGCTATTCGCCGCTTCAGGCTCGTAACGCAGCACGTGCTCACGCATCTTCGTTGCGAATTCGATCAGCGTGTTGAGCGGACGGATCAGCACTTCGATGCGGATCATCTGGCCCTCATCATTCAGCGTGATCTTGTCTATCCCCAGAAGGCCCTTGCCTTCCACCGTGCCGGTGAATTCGAGAATGATCTCGTTGCCGTCAATCCATTCCTTGCGGTAATCAAAGCCTTCAACAAGGTTGATTACGCCGGAAAGGATATGCAGCAGATAGGCTTTGTCAGCACTCGGCTTCCAGACGACCGGCGAATGCAATTCGCAGCCTTCGGCAATGATGGAAGACAAAGCCTCGGCATCGCGGTTTTTGACAGCGTGATGCCAGATATCGAGAAAGTGTTTGACCTGGGGTGTCATGTTCAGACCTCTACCAGCACATCCGTCCAAAGCTCGGACGGGTCCGGCTCCGGAGATGTTTTTGCAAATTCAGCACTGTCATTGACGACGGCTTTGGTTTTCTTGTCGATGGCCTTGAGGTCATCCTCGGTCGCATAGCCGCGATCCAGCAGCAGGGCCTTGATGTGATCGATCGGATCATGGTGCGAGCGCATTTCGTCGACCTCTTCACGCGGTCGGTATTTCGCCGGGTCCGACATGGAATGCCCGCGATAGCGATAGGTCTTCATCTCGAGGATATAGGGGCCCTTGCCGCTGCGCGTATGTTTGGCCGCCTTGTCCGCCGCTTTGCGAACCGCCTCCACATCCATGCCGTCTACAGCTTCGCCGGGTATGCCAAAGGAGATGCCGCGCTTGTGCAACTCGGTCTCGGACGAAGCGCGCTTGACGGCCGTGCCCATGGCATATTGGTTGTTCTCAATCACATAGATGATCGGCAGATCCCAGAGCTTGGCCATATTGAAGCTCTCATAGACCTGGCCCTGATTGGCCGCACCATCGCCGAAATAGGCCACGGCGATCTTCTTATTGTCCTTATAGCGATCGGCAAAGGCCAACCCGGTTCCGATGGAAACCTGGGCACCCACAATGCCGTGGCCGCCGTAGAAATTTTTCTCGCGCGAGAACATGTGCATGGAACCGCCCTTACCGCGTGAATATCCACCCTCGCGTCCAGTCAGCTCGGCCATCACACCGCGTGCTTCCATACCGCAGGCCAGCATGTGGGCGTGGTCGCGATAGCCGGTGATCACCTGATCACCCTCTTCCAGCGCGTTTTGCACGCCGACGACAACAGCTTCCTGTCCGATATAGAGATGGCAGAAGCCGGCAATCAGGCCCATGCCGTAGAGTTGGCCGGCCTTTTCCTCGAAACGCCGCATCATCAGCATCTCGGAATAATACTGTAACAACTGGGCTTTATCGGCGGTGCTGGCGGATTTGGTCTTGCTTGCGCGCTTGGCTGCCATATTTCGCATGCGAAGCTTTCGCCTCGATTCCCTGTAACTGATATGCGCCCCATAACAGAAACCGCCCCGACACTGCAAGTGCCGGGGCGGATATTCTGGAACGAATCAATCAGTTACATCGGTAACCAACGCCAACAATTACGATAGATTATCTTCAACCTCGAAATATTCTTGCATCACCGTCTGATCATCCGCGACCGAACGATCAAAACATGGCGCGCAAGCTGGCTTTTGCAAGCATCTCGTTTTGGTTGAAAATTGCGACCCGGATCAGCGTGTTCAGATCCGTATTGTCTGCGCATACATAGAGTTCGCACTTAAAATCTGCCGGTCAAAAAAGGCGCTTTGCTCACGCGCGCGGACGAGGCATCTCAGCGATCAGCGGGATCTTCCAGACGGACGACAAAATCATCGGGATGGGCGACATTGAGAATGGCACGTGCGCGCTCGTCAACATAATCCAGATCAAGGCTGTCGGAGCGCAGGCGCCCGGCAGTGATCTCCAGCGCTTCACGTTCTCCGCGAGCTTGCTCCAGCTCGGCCTCGACAGCTGATATCTCAGTTTCGACGACGATCCAGTTCAGCACGCCCTGATCCCCGGTGAATGCGTGATAGCCAAAATAGGCAATCGCCACCGCGAGAAAAAAACTCGGAATTATACGCTTGAACGCGCCCACTAAACGACACCCTGCACCTGCGGCCTTTCCGGCCTGTCTGGATGTATAAATAGCGCCTTTAAGCTGAAGGAAGCGTTACCGAAAACGACTAATAAGCCAAACCTGTAGAGCCGGCGAACATGCCAATACTGCCGAGTTCAGCCTCGATGCGCAGCAATTGATTGTACTTCGCGGTACGGTCGGAACGGGCCAACGAGCCGGTTTTGATCTGGCCACAATTTGTCGCAACCGCCAGATCAGCGATGGTTGTGTCCTCGGTTTCACCTGAGCGATGGGACATCACTGCGCCATAACCGGACCGCAGCGCCATATCGACAGCATCCAAGGTTTCCGACAGCGTGCCGATTTGATTGACCTTCACCAAAACTGCATTGGCGGCACCGACTTGGATGCCATGTGCGAGTCGATCCGGATTTGTGACAAACAAATCATCACCTACCAATTGGCACTTCCCATCAAGCTGCTCGGTCAAAGCCTTCCAGCCATCCCAATCGTCTTCCGCCATCCCGTCTTCAATCGAAACGATCGGATATTTGCCAGCCAATTCGGCCAAATACTGCGAAAAACCGGCGGCATCATAGGATTCGCCAGCGCCCTCGAGCACGTAGCGGCCATCTTTATAAAATTCAGTCGAAGCCACATCGAGGGCGAGCGCCACTTGCTCACCTGGCGTATAACCGGCCGTCTCAACGGCTGCCATAATCATATCGAGCGCCTGTTCAGGCGTACCGATATTTGGCGCGAAGCCGCCCTCATCACCAATATTGGTGTTGAGACCGTCTTTTTTGAGGCGAGATTTCAGCGCATGGAAGATCTCGGCACCGCAGCGCAATGATTCAGAAAAGCTCTCCATGCCGATCGGCATGATCATGAACTCCTGAAAATCGATGGGATTGTCCGCATGTGCGCCACCATTGAGGATATTCATCATCGGTGTCGGCAGAACGCGCGCGTTGAGACCACCGATATACCGGTATAGAGGCTGACACTGGGCGTCAGCGGCAGCGCGGGCGATCGCCAACGATACGCCAAGCATTGAATTGGCGCCGAGGCGCTCTTTATTCGCTGTCCCATCCAATGTGATCAGGACTTCATCGATCAGACGCTGGTCCTCTGCGTCAAAGCCTTGCACGGTCTCGAAAATTTCACCCTCAACGATTGAGACAGCTTTTTCGACACCCTTGCCGCCATAGCGGCCATCACCATCGCGAAGCTCATGCGCTTCATGGATACCCGTGGATGCGCCAGACGGCACTGCTGCGCGACCAAAACTACCGTCCTCCAGGGCCACATCGACCTCGATGGTTGGGTTACCCCGGCTGTCGAGAATTTCACGGGCGGCGATGTCGATAATGGCGGTCATGAAGAAAGGTCTCTCAGAGAGTTAGGAGTTGCGCACTCAATAGCGCAGATGTCCGCAAGTGCAAGCCGCGTTTTGGCATGGCTGCTAAACGCTAAGCCCAGATACAACAAACGCGCCACAGATAACTGCAACGCGTTTGTTGTGATCGATCTTCTGTTCACGGCAATTCCGCAAACAAGAAATATCAGTCGTCTTTCGGCGTCAGGATCTGACGACCGCGATACATGCCTGACTTCAGGTCGATGTGGTGCGGACGACGAAGCTCGCCGGAATCCTTGTCTTCGATATAAGTCGGTGCTGACAAGGCATCGTGGCTACGGCGCATGCCGCGACGGCTGTTTGAGATTTTACTTTTAGGGACGGCCATCAGCCTGCTCCATCATGCTGCAATAACGGGGACAGATAACGATAGCTATCTGCCAGAGCCGCGCCGTATAGCCGCTTGTGTAACTACAAGCAAGCACCCACGGCGGTATATGTGACATCCGACGAAATCTAACACATAGTTAATGTTCGGGCGATGCCGGGGACCGCACCACCACACGACAAGTGCTCACACTTCCCCCTGTCGAATGGATCACCGGTACCGTCCGACTGACGCAAAAACACCCGTGCAAAGCTCCATCCGCAGCGTTCACACGTCAAAATCAGCGAAAAACTCTAGCTGTTACGATCGATTCGCACTGACCCGCCCATGGAACTGTGGACATCGGTATGACGTGGCGCGCCCGAAACGCGCAATGTAGCGCCGGTACTCGCGTCTGCATCAACCGATTGTGACGCATGAACCCGCCCTACCGCGCCCGTCGACAAATCTGCATCGACCGATTCGCAAACAAGGTCCCGGGCATCAATCTCGGCTCCCGTGGAGGCATCCAGCTCCATTTCAGAGCACGAACCCGACACATCCACCTCGGCACCTGTGCTGGCA
This sequence comes from Maricaulis sp., assembly GCA_029251785.1. Classification (GTDB taxonomy): domain Bacteria; phylum Pseudomonadota; class Alphaproteobacteria; order Caulobacterales; family Maricaulaceae; genus Maricaulis. The sequence goes on from JAQXCQ010000218.1 coordinate 6,361, forward strand.
TCCACGTTCAAATAACGCGCCTCAAGGCCACTCACAGAGAGCGACACACCCCGACTGGCATCTAGAGCATCAAGACTTGGAGCGGTGATATAGACTGTCACATCAAGGCTATTGCGACGCGTAAACCAACGACGACGATGATCGATCTTCAGCTCGTCTCCACGCTGCTCAATCTCCATGCGCTCAAAATCTTCGGCATTGCCTTCAAAACGCACGGAATAAGTTTCACCGGAAATCACTTCCACTGAAAATCCGCCGCTAACATCGATTGCGTTGAAATCGCTAAATTCATGAGCTTGCTGATCCTGCGCAACGGCCGATCCCGCGGAAATTGCTACGGCGCTTACAGCGGCCAGAATTACGTTTTTCATGCCTGTCTCCTCAAAATTCATAACGGTGAAAATATCCGCTTTCACCTGAGATGCATGTGGGACTGTGTTCAGATGCATCCCGCCCCGCTCCGAACAACGATTTGCGCACGAAAAAGCCGGCACGGGGCTGTACCCGAACCGGCTTGATTTCACCTGCCCCCTTATCAGGACAGACTGCTAGACCATCCGGCCGTGCTCAAGGGCCGCCGCGATAAAGCTGGCAAACAATGGATGCGGCTTAAAGGGACGAGACTTCAGTTCCGGGTGAAATTGCACCCCGATAAACCAGGGATGATCTTCGATTTCCACTATTTCCGGCAGAACACCGTCCGGTGACAAACCAGAAAATTTCAGACCCGCTTCTTCCAGGCGATCGCGATAGGCCACATTTACTTCATAGCGATGACGGTGGCGCTCCTCGATTTCCGAAGTACCGTAGATGTCGCGAACCCGACTGCCCTCGACAAGCGTCGCCGGATAGGCTCCAAGCCGCATAGTTCCACCCATATCGCCATCGGCGGAACGAGTTTCCAGGGCATTGCCCCGAGTCCATTCTGTGAGCAGACCGACGACCGCTTCGCCGCACTCGCCAAACTCCGACGAGCCTGCATCCGCTACACCAGCCATATTGCGTGCCGCCTCGATGACGGCCATCTGCATGCCGTAGCAAATCCCAAAATATGGAACCTTGCGCTCACGCGCGAACTTCGCGGCCGCAATCTTGCCTTCGGCACCACGCTCGCCAAAGCCCCCTGGGACAAGAACCCCGTGGACATCTTCCAGCGGATTGATCGGACCATCGTTTTCGAACTGTTCGCTATCCAGCCATTTCAACTTGACCTTGACCCCATTGGCGATGCCACCGTGGGCAAGCGCTTCAATCAGCGACTTGTAAGCATCGAGCAAACCGACATATTTGCCAACAACCCCGATCGTCACCTCGCCGTCAGGTTCAGCGATGGTCTTTGAAATTTGTTGCCACCGCGACAAATCAGGCGCGGGCGCGTCTTCAATCCCGAAACAATGCAAGACTTCGTTATCGAGACCCTGGGCGTGATAGGTCAGCGGCACATCATACAATGACGGCGCATCGAGGCCTTCTATGACCGCACTCTCGCGGACATTACAAAATTGAGCGATCTTTCGCTTATCATCCATGCGAATCGGAATTTCGCAACGACACAGAAGAATATCCGGCTGGATACCAATTGAGCGAAGTTCCTTTACCGAATGTTGGGTCGGCTTGGTCTTCATTTCTCCGGCGACTTTGATGAACGGCATCAACGTAACGTGGATAAAGACAGCATTCTCCGGGCCCAGCTCCTGACCCAATTGGCGAATGGCCTCGAAGAATGGCAAGCCTTCGATATCCCCCACCGTGCCGCCAATTTCGCACAGTACAAAATCAACGTCGCCGGCGTCAGACAGGACGAAATCCTTGATCATGTCCGTCACATGCGGAATCACCTGAACGGTCGCGCCCAGATAATCGCCTCGGCGCTCACGCTCGATAATCCGGGAATAAACCCGCCCCGTAGTGATATTATCGCCTTGATTGGCCGGCACGCCGGTAAAGCGCTCATAATGGCCCAGGTCGAGATCAGCTTCCGCACCGTCGTCCGTCACATAGCATTCGCCATGCTGGTACGGTGACATCGTGCCGGGGTCGACATTAAGATAGGGATCGAGTTTGCGCAGGCGGACCCGGTAACCACGGGCCTGCAATAACGCACCGAGAGCGGCTGAAGCAAGGCCTTTTCCAAGAGAGGAGACCACACCGCCGGTTATGAAAATATATCGAGGCATGGGAGGTCTGACTATCGGAGATTCGCCGAGACCGAAAGACGCAATCTGCGTTTTTTAGCCGTCGGTCGGCACCTGCGGTGATTCATCTTCCACCGGAAGGTCCAGAATTGATGGCGGAACATCATCCAATTGCGTATCAAACACGCCGGGGCCAGCATCGATCCGGGTGGATACGGCCAGTGCGATTGAACAGGCAAAAAACGCCGCTGCCAGAAACATCGTTGTGCGCGTTAGGATATTCGCCGCTCCACGCCCGCTCATCATGCCGCCTCCACCGCCACCGCCGCTCATACCCAGAGCTCCGCCTTCGGAGCGCTGAAGCAAAATTACAGCGGTCAGGCCAATAGCGATAAGGATTTGGACGATTAGGAGGACAGTGGTCATAAAATTAGCCGTATAGTTTGCGCGGGTCCGATCGGACCGATTACATGGCCGCGCGTTTTATACTAGGCGCACCATCATGGCCAGCACCCTTTGCCGCTGATGTATGTGGCGCATTATTGTCTTTGGCCTTTTTAATGGCAGCAGCTTCTGCGCGATCCTCGATTCGACGACGCAGGTTAGAGACAGTATTCCGAATCTCATTCTTCGACAGCTCGATTGAATCGCCATTTGCATAGGCGGCAAACGCCCCCATTGCGAGCTCCTTCGTCAAACGCATCGCCCGCTCATTCACACCCCCATCGGCGCGCAATGATGTCACTTGGTCAATCAGCGCTTCGGAAACTTCAGCCGCCTCCAACCGTTTAGCCTTTAGCAATTGTGCCTTTAATTCTCGGGCGGTGCGCTCCAAATCGTTCACGTCCAGCTTCATCTGAACCGGTTCAATTTCTTCCAAATTCGCCAAGTGCAATTCCAGTGACACGACAATCCGCATTGCCAAACGGCGCATACGTTCAGTTGAAATCGCGGCATGGGCTTCCTTGATCCAGCCAGCTGCCGTCGCCAGGGTTTTCTCATCGCCCTCGACCGTCGCTTTTAACAAATTCGGCACTTCGACACTGGGCCCGTTGTTTTCGCGACTGTTCGGTCTGCGGCGATCAGGCCCGATATACTCGCTTGTGACGACGAATTCTTTCCTCTTGGCCACCAACGCCTTGACCCGATCAAGCGCGAATGCCGTGGAAAACGGTCGGACGATTACATCATCAGACCCACACTCAATGGCGCTGCGGATATGGTGCTGATCGCGACTCCAGGTGGTCAGAACAAACAATACGAAAGGGTTTGCTCCAAGCTCGCTACGTCTGACAGAACGGACGATTTTAAAGACATCCGTGTCGGTCGCACTACTCTCAGCAAGAATCAGCGTCGGAGACGTTTCCGTCAGAGCCGCCTTGAATTCAGTCAGATTGGATACGCATTCAATTTGCCGAAACCCAACCTCGAATAAGGTGTAGCGTGTGGTCCGTTGATTGACATGAATGGGATCAAAAAGGAGCACATTAGCCCGGGAATAGTCGATCTCGGACATAGGCGCATTACCCCCCAAACTCATAAAACAAACGACTTCAAGTCAGAGTATCGGCGCGATTGGTTTCGAACCGCTTACTTTCGGACTTAAAACTCTCTCTAAACTGCATTTACAATCATCGAGAAATTATCGGCCGTCAAACTGGCCCCACCAACCAAGGCTCCGTCCACGTCTTGCAGCGCCAGAATTTCAGCAGCATTTCCTGGCTTAACGGAGCCGCCGTATAAGATCTGCGTTATCTCAGGTTCGGCCAATTGGGCGCGTATAAAGGCGTGCATCGACGCGATGTCGTCTAGCGAGGCTGTTAGACCGGTTCCGATAGCCCAAACCGGCTCATAGGCAATCACAAGATTATCCGCTCCCTCTTTCGGAACAGAACCAGCGAGTTGAGCGCCCACAACCTCTTGTGCGAGGCCGGACTCGCGATCCGCGAGCGTTTCACCGATGCAAATGATCGGTTTCAATCCCTGCGACAAAACCGCCTCAGCTTTGCATTGCACCATCTCATTTGTCTCGGCGTGGTCAGCCCGGCGTTCCGAATGTCCGACGATTACATACGCGGCACCGGCATCTTTGAGCATGCTCACAGCAATGTCACCCGTGTGCGCACCGCTTTGAGCGACGTGACAATCTTGCGCCCCAAGTTGGATGCTCGAACCCTGGCAGGCCTCCACGGCTCTCGCCAGAAGTGTGACGGGTGGACAGACTAAAACATCGGCGGCTGAATTCGGAACAATACTTGACGCTAATTCTTTGAAATAAGACAGGTTACTTGCGTCCCCATTCATCTTCCAATTGCCCGCAATCATTGTTTTACGTAGCATTCCTATCCCCAATTCATGTCCAACAGTCAGCTGGAATATTTGCCCTATTTCGTCATTGGATTAGTGCGCATCGGCGCATTGGGCAATCCAACAATGGCGGGTTTTCACCGAAAGCTGCGCCTCAAGAACCGATAAACAGCTCAACATCCGATATTCGACAGCCCCAAATGCTTGCAGGTACTGGGCCCTAGGTTTACGTTTCGCGCATTCAAATCAAAGGCGTTTAGAAACCATGCTGTCCAATCTCCGCGCATTCGCTCAATCTCCGTGGTCTGCTGTCCTCATTTTCCTTATTATTCTGAGTTTTGCCGCCTTTGGCTTACCAGGAATTTTCACCGGCAGCGGAACAGCAGTTGTTGTGGTTGGCAAGGAGCAGGTTTCCGCTCGCGAATTGGCCCAAGCCTATCAACGCGACATTCGCGACCGTCAGACAGACAATCCCGGCTATACACGTCAGGAGGCACAAGCGGAAAACCTGGGGGATTACACCCTACGCCAATTGATGGTCCGTGCGGCCTTCCTCGGCAAGGCCCGAGAGCTGGGATTATCGGTATCGGACGAGGCACTTGTAGAAAGTGTGCGCGATTTTTTCGTCAATCCGGCGACCGGTCAATACGACTACCAAATCATGCAGCAGACACTCAATCAGCTCAACATGAACGAAAACCAGTTTCAGGATGATCAGGTTGCTGAATTGATCCGGCAACAATTGTTTGTTTCGCTAAGCTCGGGGATTACACCTCCGTCAATCCTGATGGATACACGGATCGGCGCCGCACTTGAGCAACGCAGGATGCGCGCTCTCTTTCTTGATAACAGCGTACTCGATGAATTCACCGCGCCTACCGATGAGCAATTGCTGGAGCTCATGGAAAACGAATCCTACCGGTTTGTCCGTCCCGAGTATCGCGCCTTCACGCTCGCGCGCTTTCGCCTACAGGATTTCCTCGTCGACATTGAAGTCGATGAAACGGTCCTGCGGGACACGTATCAGTACGAGTTAGAGTCAGGCCAAATCGGCACCCCCGCACGACGGACGTTCACGCAAATTGACGCAACGGACGAAGCGACCGCTCAAATGGTGCGCGACAGACTGACCGCAGGCGAGACGGCGTCAGAAGTCGCCGCTGAGCTTGGTTTAATGCCGCCACTTGAACACGACGACATTCAGATTGAGGTCATTCCTGACACGGTATTGCGAGATCGCGTCTTTGAACTCCCAGCGGGCAGTATTGAGATCATCGAGGGCAATTTTAATTGGTATGTCGCATTTGTTTCAGCGGCCATTGATGAGAACATCCCCACCTATGAGGAGCGTCTGCCGGAATTGCAGACAATCGCTGCCGACACAGATGCGCGCAATTTGATGTATGATCGCCTCGGAGAATTCGAAAGCATCCGCGGCGGACGCGGTGGCGCAACACTCGAGGAAGCCGGCGCTGAAGCGGGTGTCCCAATTGAGGTGTTCACAGCTCTGTCTCAAGCGGGCAGAGACCGGTCTGGTGCCTGGGCTGCGCCCACACAACAATTCACACCATCGGGTCAGTTTCAATTGATCTCCGAATTGCAAGGCGATGTTCTCAATTCGGCATTTGAACAGCCGGTCTCTTTCGAGACCCCGATCGAACAATACAATGAGACCGATTACTTCGCGTTGCGCGTTGATGAGATCATTCCCTCACGCCCGTACACACTTGACGAAGCACGAGCCGAGGCCGAGCAACGTTGGTACGCGATTCAGGCCAATACGGCTCTCACGGCTCTCGTGGAATCAGCGCGCGATCGCGTCGAGTCCGGTGAAGCGCTAGACGATGTCGCCGCGAGCATTGGCGGACGCGTCGGCTCTGCCACATTGGGTCGCACCGAACAATTGGGTGAATTTGCGCCGATTGTTGTTCAGACAGCATTTGGTGCCTCAGAAGGCGATACCGTCCTTCTTGCCCCTGACGATCGCTACCCAAATGTTGCCGTGATTGTCGTTGACGAAATCATCCCCGGTGATGCCAGCACCATCACGCCGGCCCAGATGGTGGGGGCGCAAAACGCCATGCTCGAACAAATGAGCGAGGATGTTTTCTACAGCATGCAGGCTGCCCTCATGGATGAATATGAGCTCCACAATCCGGTTATTGATACCCGCCTGCGCGCGTCTGCGCTGGGTGAAAATCTCGATCCCCAGTGACGCGGTATTTCCCGGAGTTCAAATCAGTCGCCTCTGCCTTCGAGCGCGGGGAAACAACAGTCCTGCACACAACCAAGGCCGACGACCTACTCACACCGGTTGCCGCCTATCTCAAACTTTGCCGATCGCAGAGCAACGCTTTCTTGCTTGAATCCGTCGAAGGCGGAGCATGGCGCGGCCGCTATTCCGCGATAGGATTCGATCCGGATCTGATCTGGAAATGCCGAAATGGCCAGGCTAGCCAGGCCACTGGCACCGACATCGCCGCTGATCGCTTTCGCGCGATTGATCTGCCCCCGATGCAGGCTCTTCGCCATGTTATCAACCAGGCTCGCTGCCCATTACCTGAGAATGCCCCGTCAATTGCATCGGGCCTGTTTGGGTATGTGGGTTACGACATGGTCCGCTATCTGGAAGATTTACCGTCCAACGCTGCTCCTGACCCCCTAAATTTCCCCGAGAGCGTTCTCATACGACCCAAAACTGTCGTGGTCTTTGACGCTCTCAAGCAGGAAATTCAGGTTTTTTGCCCCATTCGACCCGGCGGTGACAGCGCTCACGAATACTCGGCGCGCGAAGCCTATGACGCCGCTGTGGAGCGTCTGCAAAACGCTTTGTCCTGCCTCGCAAGCCCCCTACCCGAACCAATTCCGGCAGAGGGTACGCTTCGCGAGATAAAATCAAACCATGCGCCCCAAAGCTTCCGTGACGGTGTCGAAACCGCGCGCGATTATATCCGTGCCGGTGACGCCTTCCAGGTCGTACCCAGCCAACGATTTAGCGTCGAGTATCCCGCTGAGCCTTTTCGCGTGTATCGCTCTTTGCGCCGGCTAAACCCCTCACCCTTCCTGTTTTTCTTTAAACTCAACAGTGTTCAAATCGCGGGTTCCAGTCCCGAAATTTTGGTCCGCCTGCGTGATGGAGTGGTCACGGTTCGGCCGATTGCCGGAACACGGCCACGCGGGGAGAGCCCGGCGGAGGACGACGCCTACGAAGCGGATTTACTTGCCGATCCCAAGGAGCGCTCCGAACATTTAATGCTGCTGGATTTGGGCCGCAATGATGTGGGCCGCGTCTCCCGTCCGGGCAGCGTGCGCATCACATCACGGGAAGAAGTCGAACGCTACAGCCATGTCATGCACATAGTCTCCAATGTCGAAGGCGATATCTTAGACGACAAAGACGCGGTCGACGCACTGTTTGCAGGATTTCCCGCCGGCACGGTATCTGGCGCGCCGAAAGTGCGTGCAATGGAAATCATTGACGAAATTGAACCGCATCGCCGGGGTATTTACGGCGGAGCCGTGGGCTATTTCAGTGCGGATGGTGGTATGGATACGTGCATCGCCTTGCGGACCGCGGTGTTTCGAGACGGCAAAATGCACGTGCAGGCCGGTGCGGGTGTGGTCCTGGATTCAGATCCGGAATCGGAAAGAGTCGAAACCGTCAATAAGGCAGCCGCCTTGTTTCGAGCCGCGGAAGATTCACTCGACCAGTGACGCAGACTGTGTGCTGTCGGGTGTAGACAAACTGACTCGCTCCACCATACCGCGGACAGTGACAAACTGAATTCCACGCGCCCTTGCGCCGTCAATCCAATTCTCTAGCACCTCCAAGGTCTGGGGATGTGGATGCCCGATCGCCACCGCCCAGCCACGTGATTTCGCCAAATTTTCAGCTTGTTCCAGGCGCGCGATAATCGCGCTTTCTTCGATGACATGGTCGAGAAAAATATCCCTTTCCAATGTCACGAACCCGATGTCGCGGGCAATGCGCGATCCGTGGCTACCCGACGCTGTCCGCGAATCTAAAAACAGCGGCACCACCTGCGAGGCCTCTTCGAGAATGACCTGCATCGCATGGTCATCGCGGGTAAAGCGACTGCCCATATGATTATTCAATCCGATGGCACCAGGAACGCGGGCAAGCGACCAGCGCATGCGCGCGCGAAGCGCGTCATCGCTGAGTTGAAGCAGCAATGCATTCGGCCCCGGGTCAGCCAACCCAACCGGTTCCATTGGCACATGCACGATCACATCAAGCCCGGCCGCATTCGCGATCTGTGAAGCACTCGACGCGTCCTCCGCGTAGGGTAGGATCGCCACCGTCAGCGGTGCATTCAGTCCCAATAATCGCATTAAAGCCGGCTGATTGAGTCCCATATCATCAATGATCAGCGCGATGGTTGGTTCGGGCAACATATCAATGGGTTCACCCGGCAAGACGACCCGAGCACTGGGTATTGATTCCGCCGGCGGCAATGCGCTCAAAGTGTCAGGTGGGGCAATCGCATAGAAAACACTGTTCTCGCCCGCATCCACATTTTCTGGTGCAGCCGGCAAGATGATCGGGTCGGTATACGGGATGACGAGCGTGCGCGTCAGAGCTGCAGAATTCGAAGCCTCGTCGGACGGCAACGGAACGGTGGAATTTGGAGTAGCGGCGGTATTGGACTCGGCATTCTCTGCCCCGCGGTCAGACGCAAACATGACGGCTGCAACCAAAAACAATACCGCCGCGGCCGCACCGGCAAGCGTGTGCACCGAAGAATTTAGAGTGCGAATCGGAGGGGGATTTTCCTGAGTCATGCCAACACCAACGCTCGCACCGATTAACCAGTCGTTAAACAGTCACCGCATTGGCCTTTTCCAGTGAACCGCCTAGGAAGAATACGGCAGGAGACTCGCATGCTTTTGATCATCGATAATTATGACAGCTTTACGTTCAATCTGGTGCACTACTTTTTGGAGCTCGGCGCAAAAACCCGAGTCGTTCGAAATGACGAGCTCACGGTTGCACAAGCCCTGTCACTTCGCCCCAATGGCATTGTCCTGTCCCCGGGCCCCTGTGCGCCGGATACCGCCGGAATTTGCCTCGACCTGATTCGCAAAGCTCCGGCAGAGATGCCGATTCTAGGCGTCTGTCTGGGCCACCAGGCAATGGGGCAAGCGTTCGGCGGTGACGTCATCGCAGCGAAAGAAATCATGCACGGTAAAACCAGCCCTATTTCACATGACGGCACAGGGTTGTTTTCCGATATACCCAACCCGTTTATCGCCACACGCTATCACAGCCTTGCCATCAAGCCGGAATCCTTTCCGGCCGCTCTTCGCGTCACAGCGCGCACTGCAGATGGTGAGATTATGGGATTATGCCATACAGAACGTCCGATCCACGGCGTGCAATTCCACCCGGAATCGATCGCGTCCGAGCATGGACATCATCTCCTCCGCAATTTTCTCAATATGACCGAAGACTCTATCGCAATACCCGCCTGACCGCCGCGGCTCATTGCCAAGCTACATTTCGCGCCTTATGACAAAATGGTTCGTTCATTTCCAACCCGAGTCAGCCGGTATGCCGATCCCTAGCGCCCTTCAGACACATGCAAGCCTTGCACACGCAAGCGGTCTGTCTGTATGCGCTCGTCCGTGCGTTCGATACCATCCGCTGAACCGATGCGAGGCGCGCTTTGCCGCCTGGGGTTTGGGCCGGCGATGGCGCAGCCCGGTCTGATCTTTACGGTCAACCCAACGCGGTCACTTCCATCCGAGAAGCGGTTCCCGCGCCCATCAGAACACCTACCACGCATAACAAGAAAGATTGCGGCATGAGCCAGCTCGCACTGTGCCTTAAGGCGTTAAGCCAGGGACAACGCCCCCAACCCTCACACATTGAGGGTGCTTTTGAACAATTGATGGACGGAGACGCCCCCGACGCGGCCATTGGTGGCTTCCTCATGGGACTCGCGGCAATCGGCGAGACTCCGGACGACATCGTTGCAGGCGCGCGCGTGCTGCGTGGTCGCATGGCGACCATCAACGCGCCAGCCGGGGCGATTGATACCTGCGGAACCGGCGGCGATGGCAAAGGTGCCTACAATATCTCCACAGCAGCCGCCATTGTTGCCGCCGGAGCGGGAGCCATTGTTGCCAAGCACGGAAATAGAGCGGCTTCATCCAAATCGGGATCCTCCGACGTTCTGGGGGAATTGGGCGTTTGTCTGGGCGCCAGGACGGAGGATGTCGAGCGATCCATCCGGGAAGCGGGCGTAGGCTTTTTGTATGCCCCTGCACACCATAGCGCGGTGAGACATGTAGCAAGCGCCCGCAAGGGACTGGGTGTGCGCACACTGTTCAACCTGCTTGGCCCGCTCGCCAATCCCGCCGGGGCAAAACGACAATTACTGGGGGTCTTCGATCCGCGGTGGATGCAGCCGATGGCCCAGGCTCTGCGCGATCTCGGGTGCGAGCGAGCCATCATAATGTGTGGCCAAGATGGCATGGACGAGATCACCACGACCATGGGCACTGATGCGGTCGAGCTTCGTGATGGTGAAATTCGCCAATTCGAGATTACACCGGAGGATGCCGATATCCCTCGCGCCACCGAGACCGAGTTACAAGGCGGCGATCCAACCTATAATGCGGCAGCAATCCAGAGATTACTGGATGGCGAGACCGGCGCCTTTCGAAACATTGTTTTGCTCAATGCCGGTGCTGCCCTCATGCTTGCCGATCGAGCTGCCGACATTCGAGAAGGCGCACAATTGGCCGCCAGTGCCATCGATGACGGCCGGGCACGCCGGGCACTCGACCGGATGGTCACCATCTCCAATGGCGGAGTCTGAGCATGACTGTCTTGCCGGATACGCTGAAACATATAGCGCGTTACAAACGTGCGCATATCGCGACTTGCAAAATGGCCGCGCCGCGCGCCCAAATTGAGCAAGGCGCGCAGGCTGCATCTCCCGTTCGTGGATTTCACTCCGCACTGCGTGCAACCGAACAGGACGGAAAAATCGGCCTGATCGCAGAGATAAAAAAAGCCAGCCCGTCAAAGGGGTTGATACGGGCGGACTTTGATCCACCTGCGCTGGCACGCGCCTATGAGGCGGGCGGTGCCACATGCCTGTCAGTGCTGACAGACACACCGAGTTTCCAGGGTTCAGACTCCTTCTTGATCGCCGCACGGTCAGCGTCTGACCTGCCGGTGCTGCGCAAGGATTTCATGTTTGATTCCTATCAAATTGCCGAGGCCAGAATGCTCGGGGCCGACGCCATCTTGGTTATATTGGCTGCCGTTGATGATACGACAGCCCGAATCCTGATCGACGAAGCGACACGATGGTCAATGGATGCTCTGGTGGAAGTGCATGATGCCGACGAGATGAAACGCGCGCTCGACCTTGGTGCCCCCTTGCTCGGTATCAATAACCGCAACCTGCGCACCTTCGACACGACCCTGGACACATTCACAAAACTGGCCCCAATGGCTGGTCATGGGCACACGCTTGTCGCCGAGAGCGGCATCTCGACGACAGGTGATGTGGCAAAATTACGCGCAGATGGTGCTCAAGCACTCTTGGTGGGCGAAAGCCTGATGCGTCAGCCCGATGTCACGGCTGCTACCAGGGCGCTTCTCCTCTAGCCAGCAGGCGTTCCGACGCGCTTGACCCCCGAGAGGAACACATGTAGAACAAAATCAATATTCCCGATTTGTTCTCACTCGGACAAGTGTCGCCGTTATGACGTTACAGCGTTCGAACCAAACGGTGATTCGCAATAATACAGGGGTCTGCCTTGCTGACGCGCAAACAACACGAATTGCTTCTCTTCATCCACAGCCGCATTACACAAAGCGGTGTTTCTCCCTCTTTCGATGAAATGAAGGACGCGCTGCAATTGGCGTCAAAGTCCGGCGTACACCGCCTGATCACCGCGCTCGAAGAACGGGGCTTTATTCGACGATTGGCCCATCGTGCGCGCGCGCTCGAAGTAGTGAAAATGCCAGAATCCGCAGCGACAACACCGCCCGCAGATAAGTCCAACAACTCGGAATCAGCGGATCTTGGACCGAATGTGGTTCGCGCCAATTTCAACAAGCCTGAAAGTGCGGGCGGCAACGACTCCGCCATCGAAGTTCCGGTTCTCGGCCGCATCGCGGCAGGTGTACCAATATCCGCCATCCAACATGAAACCGACCGCTTGTCGGTCCCCGCAGACATGATTCACGGTGGCGAGCACTTTGCCCTGGAAGTTCAGGGCGATTCTATGATTGAGGCCGGTATCTTGGATGGTGATATCGTTATTATCAAACGCAGCCAATCCGCCGAAAATGGCGCGATCGTCGTTGCCCTTGTCGATGACGAGGAAGCGACGCTAAAGCGCTTGCGCAAGAAAGGGGCATCGATCGCCCTGGAAGCAGCGAACCCAGAGTATGAAACTCGAATTTTCGGACCGGATCGCGTGCAAGTTCAAGGCACCCTCTCCGGCCTGATACGAAAATATCACTAATCGACAATCTCGGTCGCCAGCATCCAATGGTTATGATCCCACGGTCCTGAATTACAAATGTATTTCTAAATGGGTGTCACGCCAGCAATGCGATCTATGGACAGGTCGATAATACACGATCAGTGTTGATGCATCCCTCTTTACGCGGCGTGGAAACCCTGCGTCGTCAAGTGACCCAGCTTTGCCAGAGCCGGCGTCCGCCCGCGCCCCTCACGTCCCGCAACCGAATAATCTCACCGTCCTGTGTCCAAATCATTGTGCCCCCGCGACGAGACAATACTCGCGCATCGAGTACCAAAGCTTCACATCTCCGGGATAAATATTCCGGCATTGCCACCCGACTCACCAGGATGTGATTACGAGCGCAATCCTCGCGCCATTGAACCCACGATTCAACGAGTCCCAATCTCACGCCTGATGACTGGCCCGTGCAACCAATATCATCGCATCCCAGCGCCATCCGCTCGGCCTGCGCGCCCAAACCGTGCTGTTCCAGGAATACACGTATATCGAAACGTGACCGCCGCGACGTGCTGACTTGCCAGCCATTCACGGCTTCCACATTCCGCGACACAATCACCCCATCCTCCGAAACAAACATATTCGGTGGAGTTCCAGCCCCCCAAGCCAATACCGCCACCAGAGATAAACCAAGGCCCGCTAACCGCATCCAACCTCTCATAACGACCACGCACACGAACCCAACCGAATATACGACTAACACCCACCCCTCCGTCGCCGGCATCGGTCGCATGGCTTCTGGCAAACTTGCCGTCCAGGCCGAGACGGAAAAAACCAAGTCCAGACCCCAACCCATTATCTGCAAGGGAACATCTTCAAGACCTAATGGCATCAATGCGAGACCGACCGCGCCCGCCGGCATCGCAACCAGCGAAAACACCGGCATCGCCAGCAAATTCCCCAACAATCCATAGCTGGCCATCCGATGAAAATGGAAAATGGCGAACGCAGACGTCGCCATTCCGGCAACCACGCTCGTCATGGTCAAACCGCCCAGAAAAGCGGCAATTGGGTTGGTCTGCTTTACTCTCCCTTGCCTTCGCGGTCGAAAGCGCCAGGCTTCATAGGCAGTAATCAACGCAGCGACGGCGGCAAACGACATTTGGAAACCAGGGCCAATCAGGGCTTCCGGCTGGAAGAATAAAACAAGGCTCATCGCAACCGCCAGCGTGTGGATAGACAACGCCCGTCTGGACAAAAGCACCGCACCCAGGACTGAAATTGTCATTATGAAGGCCCGCTGTGTCGGGATACTTCCCCCGGAGATTAGCAAGTATAACAAAGCGGCGACCATGGCCCCGATCGCCGCCGGGCGAGCCGCATCATTCTTGCAGGCCCAGGGTTGGACCAATGCTCCAATCAGTCGAATGACGTAGAAAACTCCCCCGGCAATCAAAGCCATGTGCATGCCGGAAATCGCCAATAAATGGCCCAAACCGGCCGCTCGAAGATTGTCCGCTGTCTGTTGATCAATCCCGGCCCGGTCTCCAGCCAGAAGCGCCGCGGCCACCGCCCCCTTTTGCCCCGGCAGCAGACTGCGAATTCGCTCGGCCAGATCCCACCGAAATCTCGCTAAGGCGCGATCAAAACTATCACTATTGTCCTCGCCCCCGGCATGAACCGGTGCGATAGCAAATCCCGTCGCACCCAATTCCTTGAAGTAAGCATGAAACTCAAAATCATAACTGCCGGGTGAAACCGGCCGTGATGGACGCGTTAGGACTGCGCGCACATTGATAAAATCTCCGGGTTGAATGTCCCCGGGGTCTGCCAGCAGCCGGACCCGACGAGGCGGATCCTCTGATCGCTCCAAGGTTTGAACCCGGATGACCAATCGGGCGCGCCCTCTCGCCCCCCGTTCGATCGATTCCAGCCACCCCTCGACAGCGACCGCGCGCTCGATGATCTCCAATTCTGTTGTTGCTAGGGATGCGGTTCGATATTGGGCCCTGCCAAACCCTCCCAGCGCGGCCAACACGATCAGAAGAAATACAAGCAGCGATGGCCGATGACGCGCCAGCAACAGCCCGCCAAGGCATAGAAAAAAAACACCCCAGACGGCCCACATCAGCTCCATTCCCGGCTCAAACGGTAACGAAAAATAACTTCCGATACCGACCGCAAAGCCGAGCGGCCAAATTAATCCGGATCGCCCCGGCCGCACGGCGCCACCGGCCCCGAGGTTTCGCCGGATAAAAGTGAGGCAATCTGCTAATACTGAGCCGAATTTGGACTGATTCAGCCACGCCTCTATGGCGCGCGAGGGCAAGCGTGCTAACAAGTTCATCCCTCCAGATCTGATAGTTTCGACACCCATGAAAAACAACCATAGACATGTAGTGACAAGGTTTGCACCCTCTCCGACGGGATTCCTTCATATTGGTGGCGCGCGCACCGCTCTTTTCAACTGGTTGTTTGCGCGTCATCACGGTGGTCAATTCCGGCTTCGCATTGAGGATACCGATCGGAAGCGGCACTCCGAAGACGCCGTTCAGGCGATTCAGGACGGATTGAACTGGCTGGGACTCGATTGGGATGGTGATATCGTGTCGCAGTTTTCCGGAGCAGCTCGCCACGCCGAAATCGCTCGGGACTTGATCGCATCCGGCCACGCGTTTCGTTGCTATGCGACGCCTGAAGAAGTAGAAAAATTACGCGAGGAGGCGCACAAAGAGGGGCGCGCACTTCGGTCGCCATGGCGGGACTGCTCCGCATCGGACGCTCCCACAAATACTGATTTCGTTATCAGGTTTCGCGCAAGCGACGAGCCAACCATCATCCAGGATAACGTGCAGGGTGAAGTGCGCTGGGCCGCTAAGGATTTCGATGATCTTGTTATCCTTCGTAGTGACGGAAGTCCGACCTATAACCTTGCTGTTGTTGTCGATGACCACGATATGGGCGTCACCGACATTATTCGCGGCGATGATCACCTGGTTAATGCCGGACGCCAGGCCCAAATTTATGATGCGATGCAATGGGATCGGCCAGAATTCGCCCATGTACCGCTGATCCATGGTCCTGATGGCAAGAAGCTCTCCAAACGCCATGGCGCTCTGGGAGCGGAAGCCTATCGCGAGATGGGCTATCTCCCGGAAGGTCTGCGCAATTATTTCCTACGCCTCGGCTGGGCTCACGGCGATCAGGAGTTTTTCACCGATGCCGAAGCGATCGAAGCCTTTGGTATGTCGGGTCTCAATAAGGCCCCGGGTCGCATAGATTTCGACAAATTGGCCCACGTCAACGGACAGCACATGGCTGTGGCTGAAGACGCTCGATTGAGCAATCTACTACAACCCTTTCTAAAACCACTTGAAAACTGCATTACCGACCCCCAATTAACGGAGCAACGGTTGATAACCGCAATGCCAGTGGTCAAATCGCGGGCATCGACACTGGAAGAACTTGCAAATCAGGTTTACTTTCTTCTCAAGTCCCGCCCCTTAAAGGTGGAAGGCAAAGTTGCAAAATCTCTCAAGGACGATGCAAGACAGCGCCTTAACCGCCTTTTCACCCGCTTGACCGACATAGAGAACTGGTCGGAACCTTCACTTGGGTCCGCCCTCAAAGAATTCGCTGAGATCGAGGAAATCGGTTTTGGCAAAATCGGGCAGCCATTGCGCGCTGCCCTGACCGGCGGAGCACCTGCTCCGGACCTGGCCCTGGTTATGGAATTTCTGGGCCGAGACGAAACACTGGGTCGCATCAGTGACCAAATGACGCCGAGCGCCTGACGCCGGCAACCGACAGACTGGAAAGACGTGATGAAAAGCAAAGCAAAACCAAACGGCTCCGCAACTCTTAACTATAACGGCAAGAGTGTAGATCTCCCCATCTATAGCGGTGAACTTGGACCGGACGTTCTTGATATCAGAGCCCTGTACAAACACACGGGCATGTTTACCTACGACCCTGGATTTACCTCCACGGGAAGCTGCGAAAGTCAGATAACTTTCATTGACGGTGATGAAGGCACGCTGCTCTACCGTGGCTATCCCATTGATCAACTCGCGGAAGAATCCTCTTTCATCGAGGTTTGTTATCTGCTGTTGCACGGCGAATTGCCGGACGCGCAAGGCTTGGACGATTTTGACCAGACGATCCGCCGTCACTCCATGCTGCACGATCAGTTCGATCAATTCTTCCGGGGTTTCCGCCGTGATGCGCACCCGATGGCCATTATGGTCGGGACCGTCGGTGCCCTCGCCGCGTTTTATCATGACAGCACTGATGTCAACGATCCCGATGCGCGCAATGTCGCAAGTCTTCGTATGATCGCAAAAATGCCAACAATTGCTGCGCGGGCGTATAAATATGCGATTGGTCAGCCGTTTATCTCACCGCGAAATGATCTCGATTATGCCAGCAATTTCCTGCGCATGTGTTTCGCCGTTCCAGCAGAGGATTACGAAATAAATCCGATCCTGGCGCGTGCGATGGACCGCATATTCACTCTGCATGCAGATCACGAGCAAAATGCCTCCACTTCCACCGTCCGACTGGCCGGCTCCTCCGGGGCCAACCCATTTGCCTGTATTGCCGCAGGCATTGCTTCTCTCTGGGGCCCTGCCCATGGCGGAGCCAATGAAGCGGCCCTCAAAATGCTCGGTGAAATCGGAACGGTCGATCGTATCCCCGAATTCGTCGCGCGCGCGAAGGATCGCAATGATCCCTTCCGCCTGATGGGCTTTGGTCACCGTGTCTACAAAAACTACGACCCACGCGCCACAGTGATGCGTGAGACCTGCCATGAAGTGTTGAAGGTCATCGGGGTTAAAAATGATCCGATGCTTCAGGTGGCGATGGAGTTGGAGCGCATTGCGCTTGAGGACGAGTATTTCGTCGAAAAGAAGCTATATCCAAATATCGATTTCTATTCGGGTATTACGCTTCGCGCGATGGGATTCCCGACCGAGATGTTCACCGTTCTGTTCGCATTAGCCCGGACAGTTGGTTGGATCGCACAATGGTCAGAAATGATCGAGGACCCGTCTCAGAAGATCGGCCGTCCACGTCAATTGTTCACGGGCGCCCAGAAACGAGATTACAAACCAATCTCAAATCGCTGATTAAGAAAAACAATAGTGAAAAGGCCACCTCCATCGAGGTGGTCTTTTTTATTGAACCAAAATACCGGCAATCGCAGCGGCGGCACGCTCGCTGGCTTCACCCTCGCCTCGCATGCGATCGGTCGTTTCTTGAAGCTGTTTTGATAACGCCAACCGGTCCTCCGGATTATCCAGCAATGCCTGTAATTCTCTGGCGATTATTTTTCCGGTGCAACGCGTTTGAACAATTTCAGGAACCAGGGCCTTATCCGCAGCAATATTGACCAAGCTGATGAAGCGAGATTTCAACACGCGCAATCCGCGAATAATCGCCCAGGTTATCCAGCCCAGCTTGTAAGCCGTGACAGTCGGGATCCCCGCGGTGGCGAGCTCAGTTACAACCGTTCCCGAACATGCCAGCGCCAGATCCGCGGCCGAAAAGGCATCGGCCTTCTCTGTTTCAGGTACCACTACGGCATGCTTCCAACGTGGATCCTTTGCAAGACGCAGGTGAACCATATCGGAGATCGGATCTGCCAAGACCAAGACCGGACGCACTGTATCTCCTAACAGATCAATTGACCGAGAAAACGGTTCATACAGGCGTTTGATTTCTGATGGTCGACTGCCGGGCAAGACTATCAATATATCCGCGTCAGGCGTGATGTTATGGCGAAGGCGGAACTGTGCACCATTTCCGCTCAGAGGACGCTCCAGCGTCGGATTGCCGACAAAGGTGACGGGCAAACCGTGCTGCCGATAGAATGGCGCATCGAAACTCAAAATTGTCAGCAAATGGTCGACCGTCGCGGCCAGCGTTTTTGCCCGCCCAGGACGGGTCGCGAAAACTTGTGGTCCGACGTATTTTACTAACTTGATATCGGGCGCTGCCGCTCGGACCGCTTGAGCGACACGCAGTGTAAAACCCCAGGAATCAACAAGAACGACGACAGCAGGTTTCGCCCGCAGGATATTCTCCACGGCCTCAGAAACTTTCTGTTTCACCAGTCCATAAGCTTTAAGGCCCTCGACAAATCCCAAAATCGATAATCCGTCGATATCGATATCACTTGCCACACCGGCCTTCGCCATGGCGTTGCCGCCGATCCCCGAAAACCGGTAATTTTCGTTTTCACGTGCCCTCAAAGCGTCGATCAGACCGGCCCCGAGTAGATCTCCGGATCGTTCCGCCGCAACAATATAAATGAGTGGCCCCTCACCCATCGGTACCAACATCACGCGCGATAAGGAACATGCCGGCATCATCGAGCAATTTGATAACCAGCTCCCGCTCCAAAATCAGGGCTCTGTCAGCCTGAAGCGCAATTCCGGCGAGCCCGGCATCGCGACATCGCCGAACGGTTTCCGGTCCAATCGTCGGCAAATCTACCCGTAATTCCTGGATAGGTTTCGGAATCTTCGCCAATACACCCTTGCGATCATCGGCGCCCTCTCCAAGGTGATCAGGCAGAGCAGCCACACGATCCAGCATCAAATCCGTGCCCTCTTGTGCCTCGACCGCCAAGACAAGCCCCCCGGCGACCACGGCACCCTGGCCAATATCCATAGCACCAATTTTTTCAGCGACTTCGAACGCTTTGCTTATGTCTGCTAACTGCTCGGAACTTGGGCTATGCGCGCCCAAAACACCCGCCCGCGGGGCCAGTCCAGCCAGCACGACATCAGGACCAATAATTTCAAATCCGGCTTTCTCAAACTCACCGATAACCGCGCGCAAAATCGCATCATCACCCTCGCGGGCGGCCGCAATAGCCTTGGGCAAAAAACCCAATCCATGCGCATCGACCTTCAAGTCCTTGAAGTTTGGTCTTGTCACATATCCAGCGAAGCAGACCCGCGTACAATGCGCCGACTTCAATGATTTGATGATTGTCCCAATTTCACCGACCGACATGTTAATCATGTCATAGGCGCTGTAATCATGATCAGCGAAACCGTTGAGTCGGATCACAAACGGTTTTGTTTCAGCGACTGCGTTCGCGATTACTGCCGGTAAAGTACCACCACCCGCAATCAGCCCAAGCCGACCGGAACCCGTTGAATTTGTTGAATCAATCATGCGGCATGCAGAGTGAACGCAGGGAATCCTTCCGGATAAAGCTGATCACTTCCATGACAGGTTCATTGCTCTCATAGACGCGAGCAACATCCTGTAAACGCTCCTGAAATGTACCCTCCGCCGCAAACAGCAATCGATAAGCCGATCGCAGGTCGCGAATTGTATCACGCGGAATTCCGCGCCGTTTCAGTCCGATTACGTTGAGGCCAACCAAATGGGCGTGATTACCGATCGCCGAACCATAGGGAATGATATCGCCAACAATGAGCGCCATTGCCCCGATGAAGGCGTGACGGCCGATCCGGGTATTTTGATGCACACCGGCATAACCACCCAGGATGACGTGATCCTCAATCGTCGAGGAACCACCGATGGTCGCCCCATTGGCAAACACCACCCGGTCACCCACGGTGCAATCATGGGCGACATGGCTCCCGACCATGAAATAACCGTCATCACCAACCACAGTCTTGGCACCCCCAAAGGCCGTACCAGGATGCATCGTCGCGTTTTCACGCAGGATATTGCGTTTGCCTAAAACAAGCTCTGTCCGCTCACCCTCAAACTTAAAATCTTGCGGTGGGTGGCCCAAATGCACATTTGGGTAGAGCACACAATCCTCACCGATCGTCGTATAACCATCGACAGTGACGTGTGAAATCATACGGACCCGGTCGCCAACAACTACGTCGGGCCCCACGATACAAAAGGGGCCGATTTCAACCCCCTCACCAATAATGGCGGACGGATCAATGAGTGAGCTGGGGTGAATTGTTGAATTCGACATTAGTTTTCAACGGCCTTCGCAGAAAATTCAGCCTGTACGGCCTTCGCTCCATCAGCAAACACAATGCCATTAAACTTGAAGACACCGCGACGATTGAGGACGACCTCGACCTCCATGCGCAGCATCATGCCTGGACGGACCGGTGCTCGAAACTTGACTTTGTCAGCGCCCAAGAAAAACACCGTCACGTCGTCTGGAGACACGCCCAGAGTCTTATACATCAAGATCGCACCGGTCTGCGCCAAGGCCTCAAGCATAAGCACGCCAGGCATGATCGGATTATCGGGAAAGTGGCCAGTAAATTGAGGTTCATTGGCGGTAACAGCCTTAAACCCGACAATCGACTTTCCGAGCTCGATATCCTCGGCAGCATCTACCAGCAAAAACGGATAGCGGTGCGGAAGAATCGTCATTATTTCGGCGTTTTCAATTCGATCAGTCACTACTTTCACTCGATTTCTTGGCTTTACGCTTGTTACGGACAATCTTTCGAATTTCCGCAATTTCTCGCATATGGCTCTGGATAGGTTGGGCCGGTGCACCCGAATAGGTCGCTCCTGCAGGCACGCTAGTCATTACAGCCGAATTCGCGGCGATTTTTGCCCCTGTCCCGACCACCACGTGATCTGACACGCCAACGCGGCCGCCAAACATCACATTTTCCTCAATAATCGAACTGCCAGATACGCCACTAAAGCCTGGCATCACCAAGTTTCTGGCAATTTGGACATTATGAGCAATGTGACAAATATTATCGATTTTGCTGTCATCCCCGATACTGGTATTCCCGAACACACCGCGATCAACTGTTGTATTGGCGCCAATTGTCACGCGATCCCCCAGAAAGACACCGCCCAAATGCGGTACATCCACCAGACCTTCAGACGATATTGCGACACCAAAGCCGGCTTCACCAATCACGGCTCCCGCAAGAATGTTGCAGTTTTCGCCAATATCAGTGCATCGCAAGGAGGCATTTGTACCAATACGACTGCCGGCCCCGATATGACACCCCGGACCAATACTCACGCCTGAGTCCAGATAAACATCGGCTCCAATCTGGACATCGCCGCCGATCACCACACCCGGGGCTAAACACGCTGTTTCATGTATCTCAGCGCTCGCGTCTATCATCGGACCGGGTTCAAACCGTCGCAGTTTGAATAGGGCATTGATGGCCAGTGACATCGCCGCACGCGGAGAATTATGGTCGAGCGTAATGGCCCCCAAAGCCCGTAATTCAGCGGAGAGCTCTGGTCGTGTGATAACAACGACGCCCTCGAGACTGATCGGAGCGACCTGCTTGAGCATTTTCGCCGAGTCGACATAAGCCAGCGTGCCAATTTGGGCCGTCTCAAGCGAGGACACGCCCAGAACCTCAGTTGCACCCCTCCCGGAATCAGAAATCGCCGCACTGGTGAGTGCGGCGATCTGATTTAGAGATAACGGGCCCAACCGGTCATAGAACCGAAGATCTGCCACGATAAATCCTGTCTGCTATTGTTCCTGCGTTGCTTCAGCATTCTGAGGCAAACGGACACGATTGACCGACACAGACGGAAGCTGAGCATTCAGACGCTCGATAACTGCGGCGCTGACATCAACATCCGGACTGGCGAATACGATATTTGCCCGATCAACAAGGATATCCAGCTGGTTCTCTTGGAAGATCTCTTCCAGAATTGGCTGAAGAGCCTCCAGCACCGGGCGCATGGCCTGGCGTTCTGTATAGGTGAATTCTTGCTCGCGAACCCGTCGCGCGGCTTCGTATTCCTGGATGGAACGATTGAGCGTCTGGATACGTGACACCAAATCTGGGCGCGATTGCACCTGCTCCGGTGTCATAATCGCTGTTTCCGCAGAAAGCCGTTCGGTTTCCTGCTGGATTAGCAAATTCATGGCCGACAATTCTGCCGCCATTTCCTGCTGGATAGCGCCGAGTCGGGTCGCAATATGCTGCCCCACAACGCTTTGAGCGAGCACACGCTGCTGATTGATCACGCCGACTTTTGTCTGGGCGAAAGCAGGTGCGGCCAAACCAGCAAAAAACACTGGAAGGATGAGGAAAAGTTTAAAGAATTTCATAGTTTAGAACCCTGTACGCGTGCTGAAACGGAAGAATTCGGCCCGGTCGTAGTCTTCTTTCAAGAAGGCTTCGGCGAAATCGAACCGGACTGGTCCGAATGGGGAATCCCAGAAGATGCTGAGGCCAGCGGATGCACGGAGCGACAGGTCATCAACCGTAAAGATGCCACCTGGCGTCTCTGCGATCTGATCTGAACTGTCTAGCAAGCCCAATGTACCAAACTCCGTAAATACGCTGCCGGAAACGCCATATTGCTCAGGCAGTCCCAGCGGGAATGTAACCTCGAATGTACCCACTGCATAAAGCCTGCCACCCAGGGAATCCCTGCGGATAAGCTCGCCAGTGGCTGCGTCCCTCGTTACTGTGCGTGCGCCAATACCCGCCACTTCAAATCCGCGGAATGTATTTCCGCCCTTGAAGAAACGGTCATTAATTCGGATCGAGTCTCCGCCCCAAGGAAGCACAAAGCCTGCATTCCCCGAGAAACTCGCAACCACGCCATCCCAAAGTCCCTGGTAGATTGTACCCGATGCTTCGGTCTTGACGAATCTAACATCGCCCCCAAATCCGGCGAAATCTTGATTAAAAGAAAGCCTAAATCCGTTTCTTGGCTCAATCGGGTCATCAAGCTGACCCCAATTCAGAGAATATCCAAGCACGGAAGTCCTGCGCGTACCCGCCTGATTGGCCAAAGAAGCAGAGGCGGAAGCGAACACCAGAACATTGTCATTTCTCAGTGTGTAACGCAGCTGCAGATTACTCTGCGCGGTTACCGGGAAGCCGAGCCGCAGGCTGAAACCGGTTGATTCTGTTTGGAAAGACGCCTCGGAGATAAAGTCAGAATTGACCCGGAACAAGTCAAAACCAGCTGCCATGTTTCGATCAAGGAATCGCGGCTCGGTAAAACGAATATCAATCTGCTCGCGGCGCGAACTCACAGAAACACGCAAACGCAGGAATTGCCCACGCCCTCGAAGATTTCGCTCCGAAATAGACAGATCAATCAAAAACGCATCGGCGGATGAGAAACCGGCACCAAAGGCCAATTCACCCGTTGGCTGCTCGGTCACGCTGACCTGGACACGCGCACGATCGGGTGCGGACCCCGGTGTTTCGACGAGTTCAACTTCCTCAAAGAAGCCCAAGCGTCTCACATTATTGCGAGATCGGTCGATCAAAACCTGATTAAAGGCATCGCCTTCAACGATGTTAAACTCACGGCGGATCACATTATCCAAAGTTCGTGTATTGCCTGCAATATCGATCCGTTCGATGTAAACCCGTGGGCCCTCATCAATTACAAATTCGATATCAACAGTTTGAGTGTCCCGATTCCGAACGCTCAGCGGCCGGATGTTCACAAAAGCATAGCCCGAAGCACCCGCCGCAAATGTCAGCGCATCCACACCATCTTCGATGACTTGGCCCCGGAACAACTCCCCGGTTCGCGCCGGCAACATGGCCGTCAGCATATCTTCGTTCAAATCCGAAATTTCCGAGGTCACTTTGACCTCGCCAAAATTGTAGACTTGGCCCTCATCAATCGTGAATGTGATGTAAAAATCGCGTTGATCTGGCGTTAGCTCGGCAACAGCGGACAATACTCGGAAGTTTGCAAACCCCTGATTTTGGTAGAATTGGCGTAGCAATTCGCGGTCATACTCAAGACGATCCGGATCGTAATTGTCATTGGAACCAAAGAAACGCCACCAACGAGATTCCTGCGTAACCAGCTCTGAGCGCAGGCGGCGGTCACTGAATCGGTCATTACCAATAAAGTTGATACGGCGAACACCGGTCAGCGGGCCTTCAGAAATTTCGAAAACCAGATCGACACGGTTTTGCGTCTGCTCAATGATCTTCGGTGTCACAGACGCAGCAAAGCGTCCGGAGCGACGATACACTTCAATAATGCGCTGGACATCGGCTTGAACGCGGGCGCGCGTGAAGATGGCCCGCGGGCGCGCCTGAATTTCATCTGTTATCTTCTCATCATCAATGGCGCTATTGCCCTCGAGCAATACCAGATTGATGATTGGGTTTTCCTGAACACGGACGACGACGATTTCGCCACGATCCTCAATCTGGACATCGGCGAATAGACCTGTCGCGAACAGAGTCTGGATAGACAAGTTAATCAGACGCGCAGTGGTCGGCTGACCCTGCTGAATCAGCAAATAAGACAAGACCGTATCGGTCTCTACCCGCTGATTGCCCTCAACCAGCACCTGTCGAACAGCTACCACTTCGGCAGTCGCCACTGTCTCTTGAGAGGCGGGGACGGGCTCCTGAGCCAGCACCGATCCAGAGAGACCAATAGCCGTCAGGGCTGCAAGTACCGCACGTAAAACACTCACCATGGAAGATCGCCGCCTCTAGGTCTCGGTCAAAAAATTTGGCCGAGCTTGTAATTTATATCATTCCAAGTCGCTACAAGCATCATCCCGAGCACAAGTGCAAGCCCAACTTGAAAACCAATGGCCTGCGCTTTTGCACTCAGAGGACGCCGAGCGACAGCTTCATAGGCGTAATACACCAAATGCCCGCCGTCGAGGATAGGAATCGGCAGAAAGTTCACCAATCCCAGTCCAACTGACAAAAAACCGGCCAGATTGATAAGATTGACGAAAAGCAGCATCACGCTCTGTGCGGGGGTCTCACCGGCCTCCACACTTCTCTGGGCAGTTTGACCGGCAATGGTGGCAATGCCCAACGGGCCATTCAACATCGTCGTCGGGGACCGTCCAGTCACGACATAGCCGATATATCGCCCGGTCATTGAAACAATGGTCCAGGTTTGCGTCGCGCCATGTTGAATCGCCGAAATCGGGTCATAGCGCTCTCGCATTGACTGCCCGCCCGATTGCAGTCCGAGGCGCGCAATTTGACGCTCGCCGCCGAAATCATCCTCAACGGACGTCATGCGCGCAGCGACATTCAACTGCAAAACATCATCATTCCGCAGAACATCAACCAAAACCTCTTCATCAGGCCGCCAACTAATTTCGGTTGTGATATCGCTGAAACGCTTGATATCGCGGCCCTCAATGGCCAATACGCGGTCCCCGGCTTCAAACCCAGCCTGCTCCGCTGCACTGCCTTCGATCACGCCACCAACGACCGGTTCGCGATAGCCGACACCAAATGATAGAGCCAAGACGGCGAAAATTGTAATTGCCAGGATAAAATTGGCGATAGGTCCCGCTGCGGTTATGAAGGCCCTTTGCCATATCGGCTTGAAATGGTAACACTTTTCAGCATCCACCCCGACCGCATCACGAAGCTCCATCAGCTTGTCTGCATCCGGTTCGCTCGCCGCCCCGGCATCGCCGAGGAATTTGACATAGCCCCCAATCGGGAAAAGCGCGATGCGCCAAACAGTACCATGCTTGTCTCGCCAAGACACAAGGGTTGGACCAAAGCCAAGGGAGAATGCTTCTGAATGCACTCCACACCAGCGCGCTGCCCAGTAATGTCCCAATTCATGGATGACAATCACCAATGAAATGAGAAAGACGAAGGAAAACAACGTCAACGGCAGGGAAAGAATCGCACTCATAAATTCATGTCCACATTCAAACTTTCACCGCCAGGGCGGCAATCACATCCCGCGCGATCGCCCGCGCTCGTCTGTCTATCGCAAAAACATCATCAAAAGCTGATAATCCGGACGGCATATCGGCATCCGAGACACTCCGCTTCAGAGACTCCTCAACGCACCGGGCAATGTCAAGAAACCCGACCGTGCCATTCAGGAATGATGCCACCGCGATTTCATTCGCAGCATTCAGGACCGCCGGCGCACATCCACCGGCCGCAATAACATCTCGCGCCAGACGCAGAGACGGGAATCGACGCGTATCAGGGGGCTCAAAATCCAGCCGTGACAATTGGCTCAAGCTTAAACGTTCAACCGGAGCGGCCATACGTTCTGGCCACGCCAATGCGCTGGCAATCGGTGTTCGCATGTCCGGCGAGCCGAGTTGCGCGAGAACACTGCCATCAGAATATTCCACAAGGCCATGAATGATCGATTGCGGATGCACAACGACATCCACCATGGATTGATCAAGGCCAAACAACCAGCACGCCTCAATGATCTCCAACCCTTTATTCATCATAGTAGCGCTGTCGATCGTAATTTTGGCACCCATTTCCCAGGTCGGATGGGCCAATGCATCTTTTCGCGTCACAGTCTGCATCTGACGAAGAGACCATTCGCGAAAAGGGCCTCCAGACGCTGTCAGGGTGATCGCTTTTATTGAATCGCGTTGATCCTGGTCAAAGACCTGAAAAATGGCGTTGTGCTCGGAATCGACGGGCAGAAGTCGTGTGCCATATCGATTGGCTTCTTCCATGAACAGGGAACCCGAACACACAAGGCATTCCTTATTGGCGAACGCCAAATTGCGTCCCTGCCGCAGCGCAGCAAGCGTTGGGCGCAAGCCGGCCGCCCCGACAATAGCGGCCATCACCCAATCGGCCTCCCGGGAGGCGGCCTCAACGATCGCCGTATCGCCAATGCCGATCTCGATGTGCGGATGCGCGGATAGCGCTTCGCGTAACACACCCGCCTGCTCCGTATCGGCCAACGCAACGCATTCCGCTCCGTGCGTGATGGCCAGATCGGCTAATTGCAGCGCATTTGTCCGGGCCGTTAGGGCGACAACCTGATACGACCCCGCCTCCGCGCGGCTCACCAGGTCCAATGTCGCTTGGCCCACTGAGCCCGTGGCCCCTAATATCGAAATACGCCGCGCTTCAGTCATAACGCTAGGCCACCGGCAGGCCAGGTGATTGGAAAGTAGGCCAACACAAGCACGGCAATAATCACTGCCAGCATCAACGCATCCACCCGGTCTAAAACACCGCCATGACCGGGTATCAATGTGCCAGAATCCTTGACCTTAAATCCCCGCTTAAACAACGACATAATCAAGTCACCGGCTACCGCAGCCGTCGCGACGAACAAAGAAAAAGCCATAACCTGCTGATACGAAAGCCCAAACAAATACCCAATTCCGATCCCAGCTCCGGCTCCGGCGATAATGCCGGCCACCAGGCCGGCCCAGGTTTTTTGCGGGCTGGCAATCGGCAATAATTTGGGTCCGCCAATCCAGGTCCCAACAAGATAGGCAAAGCTGTCCGCCGCCCAAACAATGGCCAACAAGAGGACGACCGATTCCAGTCCGTGATCTAAATCACCGCGCATCGCGGCCAAAAGGCCGGCTGAGAGGGATATGTATAGAACGCCCAACACTTGGATTGACCACCCGCGACGCCAACGTTCCGCTGCCGTCGCCAACGTGCCTAATCCACCCCAGAACAGCGCGTCAGAGATGTCTGTTTGGCCGGCGAGCAAAACCGTACCACACGCCGTGGCACAGGCTATGGCATAGGCCACAGGCGGTGCCTTTGGGTCAGACATTTGCATCCATTCCCATGCCATAGCCGCAGCAAACGCCGCAACCCACGCACTAAAAAATATGTCGCCAAGCCATAAGAGCGCCAATGCGGTTGGCGCGAGGACAAGTGCGGAAACGACACGGCGGCGCAATACCGGATCACGCGGCCCCGACATCCACACCTCCATAGCGCCTGCTACGAATTCGGTATTGATCCAGGGCGCCTTGAAGATGCTTAGCGGAGAAATCCGGCCACAGGACATCAAGGAAGACCATTTCAGCATAGGCGGCCTGCCACAGCATAAAATTCGAAATGCGCTGCTCTCCGCTCGTCCGAACAAGCAAATCTACATCCGGCAAATCATGGGTATCCAACCGCGCCGCCAAGTCACCGTCATTCATCGTTGCCGGGTCCAGCTCACCGCGAACGCCGGCCTCGGCGAGCTTACGCGCCGCACGCAGAATTTCGTCTCGACCGCCATAATTAAAGGCGATGGTCAAATTGAACAGATCATTATCTCGCGTCATTTCTTCCGCGTTCGTAATAATTGTCTGCAAATCATCTTCCAGATCTTCGCGCCGACCGATGATCCGGATCCGGACACCTCGTTCATGCAATGATTTGAGGTCTGCTTCGACATAGCGACGCATGAGCGCGAATAACGCGCCAACTTCCTCCGGTGGACGACTCCAGTTCTCCGTCGAAAAACTAAACAGGGTCAGATGCTTGATACCCATATCGCCTGCGGATTTCACGGTCGAACGCACTGCTTCCACACCGCGCCTATGTCCAAAAGCCCGCGGTCTCCCCCGCGCTTTTGCCCAGCGGCCATTCCCGTCCATAATCACGGCCAAATGCGTGGGAATAATATCGGTTTCAGGCGCATTTTCAGGCATGTTATCGCTCCGGCGCGGCACCTAAACCTGCATGATTTCTTCCTGCTTCGCCTTCAGGATGTCATCAATGCGCTTTATGGTATCGTCCGTCATCTTCTGAACATCCGAAGCGAATGACTTGTGCTCGTCTTCGGAGATAACACTGTCTTTTTCCAGACGCTTCAGCCCGTCCATGCCATCGCGCCGCACGTTGCGCACCGCTACTCGGGCATTTTCCGAATACGTCCCTGCCAATTTCGCAATTTCTGCACGGCGCTCTTCATTCAATGGTGGAATAGGAATGCGCAGCATCTGCCCGTCCATCACTGGATTGAGACCCAGAGGGGAGTTTCGGATCGCTTTATCGACGGCGGCCACCATGGTCTTGTCCCAGATTTGAACAGAAATCATACGGGGCTCAGGGACCGAAATCGTACCGACCTGACTGATCGGCGTCAAAGAGCCATAGGCGTCAACTTTAATGGGTTCTAGCAAAGCTGTACTCGCACGGCCGGATCGCAGACCCGACAGCTCTTTTTTGAGCGATTCGAAAGCCCCGGACATGCGGCGCTTGAGGTCATCTTCATCAAAATCAGTAACATCGCTCATGGTATGGCCTCTTAAATAAATTTCGAAACTGCAGCGGCTTAGGACTTTTTCGACCCGATTACCGTACACACGCCGTCACCGGCCAAGACTGACGCCAAGCCACCGGTTTCAGCGATATCAAAGACAACGATCGGAATTGAATTTTCCCGCATCAATGTTACCGCGGACGCGTCCATGACCCGGAGGTCCTTCGTCAAGACGTCCAAATAATCCAGCTCATCATATCGCGTGGCATCGTCATTCACGCGCGGATCTGAGGAATAAACGCCATCGACCTGCGTGCCTTTAAACAAGGCATCGCAGCTCATTTCCGCCGCGCGAAGAGCCGCCGCCGTATCAGTCGTGAAAAATGGGTTTCCCGTACCCGCGGCAAAAATAACAACACGGCCCTTTTCCATATGGCGCGTCGCGCGTCGTCGGATATAGGGCTCACATACCGTTGTCATTGGAATCGCGGACTGCACTCGGGTCTGGATCCCCTTGCCTTCCAGCGCTGTTTGCATCGCCAGAGCATTCATGACGGTCGCCAGCATGCCCATATAGTCGGCAGCGGCCCGATCCATGCCCTTGGCGGCACCAGCCAGACCCCGGAAAATATTCCCGCCGCCAATGACCAGGCACATCTCCACGCCAGAACGCACTGCATCGGCCACTTCCGAGGCGATACGGTCAGCCGTTTCGATATCAATGCCGTAATTCTGGGAGCCCATAAGGGCTTCGCCGGAAACCTTGAGCAAAACCCGCCGATAGCGCGGAGAGTCTGCTGAGCCCGAGGGCTTGGGTGTTTTTTGATCGCTCACGGCGCGCAGCATATACAATGCACCGGCGCTTTCCAGCGCCGGTGCATTATCAATTCAGGATTGGCCAGTCGCCGCGGCGACTTCGGCAGCAAAATCCTCTTCCTTCTTCTCTACGCCTTCGCCCAGGGCGAGACGAACGAAGCCGGAAATTTCTACAGGTGTGCCAAGCTCTTTGGACGCATCCGCCAGGACCTGTTCGATTGAACGATCAGGGTCCATAACGAAAGCCTGCTTGAGCAGAACAACTTCCTTGAAGAATTTGTTCAGGCGGCCTTCAACCATCTTCTCGATGATATTCTCAGGCTTACCCTGAGCACGTGCCTGTTCGGAGAACACTTCACGTTCCTTGGCAATAATCGCCGGATCAACCGCATCTGTATCAACAGAGACAGGCACCGCAGGTGAACCCGCAGCAACGTGCATGGCAATCTTGCGGCCCAGGTCTGCGAGCGCAGCCGCGTCACCGGAGGACTTAAGACCAACCAATACGCCGATTGTGCCCATGCCGTCAGCGGCCGGGTTATGGACGTAGGAAGACACGACGCCTGGCTCAGCCACGACGACTGAAGAGCGGCGCAAATTCATGTTCTCGCCAATGGTTGCAACGAGTGTGGTCAATGCAGCATTGACGCCCTCGCCCGTTCCCATCTTTGCTTCACCAACCGCTTCGACAGAACCGTCAGTTGCCACGGCAAGATCCGCGATTTCCCGAACAGCAGCCTGAAAGGTTTCGTTACGAGCCACAAAGTCGGTCTCGGAATTGACCTCAACAACCGCACCGCGGCTACCATCAGTCGCCACGGCCACAAGGCCTTCAGAGGCGACGCGGTCGGCTTTTTTTGCGGCCTTGGACAGACCCTTTTTACGAAGCCAATCAACGGCGGCCTCAAAATCGCCGTCCGTCTCATTAAGAGCCTTCTTGCAGTCCATCATGCCTACGCCGGTTTGATCGCGCAGTTGTTTCACGATTGCAGCTGTGATCGCGGCCATCGGTATCTCCTGAATCTATTGGTGTCGAAGCCTAGGCTTCGGTTTTACCAGAATCTGTTTCTTCGGATGCAGCAGCTTCAGCGGGAGCCTCTTCTGCGGCAGGAGCAGCTTCAGCAGCAGGTGCTTCGGGAGCTGCTTCTTCGGCTGGAGCTTCTGCAGCAGCAGTCTCTTCAACCAGAGCTTCTACCGGCGCATCGGCCTCACCCAGATCAACACCCATCGCTACCTGGCTATCCGCCATGCCATCAAGGGCAGCATCGGCGATCAGGTCGCAATACAGCGCGATCGCGCGGCTTGCATCATCATTGCCCGGAATCGGCATATCGATCGGGTCCGGGTCACAATTGGAATCGACAACCGCGATCACAGGAATGCCAAGCTTCTTGGCTTCCAGAATGGCGATGCCTTCCTTATTGGTGTCGACCACGAACATCAGGTCAGGCAAACCGCCCATGTCCTTAATGCCGCCGAGCGCACGCTCAAGCTTATCGCGCTCGCGTGTCAGCATCAGCTGTTCTTTCTTGGTCAGGCCGGCAACACCGCCCTCACTCTCGAACATGGTCTCAAGCTCACGAAGGCGCTTGATGGAATTAGAAATCGTGCGCCAGTTTGTCATCGTGCCGCCAAGCCAGCGGTGATTGACGTAATACTGGGCGCAACGCTTTGCTGCGGCGGAAAGCGGGTCAGAAGCCTGACGCTTGGTACCGACAAACAGGACACGACCGCCCTTTGCAGCCACATCACGCACGGCAACGAGGGCCTGGTGCAGAAGTGGAACTGTCTGGGACAGATCAAGAATGTGGATGTTGGAGCGCTCACCAAAGATGAAATCTTTCATCTTCGGGTTCCAACGGTGGGTCTGGTGTCCAAAGTGACAGCCAGCTTCAAGAAGCTGACGCATGCTGAAATCAGGGAGTGCCATCGATTTAAATCCTTTTTCCGGTTGGCCTCCACGGAGCGGAGCCGCCCGTTTGACCGGGACGGCACCGGAGCGACTTGCCAGATGACAGGCCGAGCTCCGCGTGCGGGATGGCGCGGCTTATAGGACGCATGTCACACCATTGCAAGCGCGCGACTCGCCTTGCTGTGCAGTGGATTGCGATTAAGGATGATAGCGGGTCTGCGAAGGTGCGAATCGGTGTCGAAATGGTCCCTATTAATCCGCCGGATACCAACTCGCTCCGTGGAGAGCACCAAGCCTGTTTGTGCGACAACGAACATACCGATCAAGCAGAAACCTCACCCACGATATAGCGCTTGAGCCCACAACCTGAAACACAGGCTCATCTCCCGAATTCAAGGCAGCAATATCATTCTCGCGAAATGAGAGAAGGCATGCGTCTATTCCCTTTTCCTCGGCCTCGTGGCAACTGCGTGCGAGCACAAATGCCGAATTATAGAAGCCGATTAAGCGGCCGCTATCAGGCTCGGAGGGCACCGAAATGCCGGTACCCTTAATGGTCAAGACCCAGGGACGCCACATAAGCTAAACCGCCTTGATACTGACGACACCCTGAACCGCCTTCAGGGCCGCTTGCAGGGCCGCATCCCCGCAATGGCGTCCGGGCAGGCCGAGCTCAACCTCGCCGCCATCCGCCAAGGGGATAAACAACTTAACCTGGGCGTCCATAACCGCATCCGGCCGCAGATTGGCCCGATCGAGCCGAGATTTAATGCCCGATAACGCCGCGCCATCATCAATGCGTATATTCAAGCCCTGGGCGGAGGCCTTCATATCCAGCGTATCAACGCCATCAGCAAAAAAGCTGATTTGTTCGTCACGGCTGTCGATGCGGCACGCCAAGAGGACGGCACAGCCAGGCTCAATTTCATCGCGGTGGTTCTGCAGTAATTCCGATGAGATAAACACTTCGAACTCACCGGTTGGGTCCGACACGGTCAACCAGGCAAAGCGATCGCCGGTTTTGTTGGACACGCGCTCTTGACGCCGACGCACAATCCCGCTCATCCGCAGGGCCGATGCGCCTTCAGCGACACGTGGCGGCGCTTCATTGAACAGCACTACACCACGACCAGCCAACACATCGGTAAACTCATCGAGCGGATGGCCGGAGAGATAAAACCCGATCGCCGACAATTCTTCATCCAGGCGCTGCGAAGCCGTCCAGGGATCGGGGCTCATCAAAGATGGTCGTTCCAGCTCAACCGCCGCATCGCCGCCGCCAAATAAACTGGCCTGCGACGTCGCGCGTTGTGCGGACGCGTGTTGGGCAAGTGACAGAATAATACCGGCGGATGCGAGCACACGTGCCCGATCGGGATCCAGCGCGTCAAACGCCCCTGCCCGCGCCAAGTTTTCAAATGTACGCTTATTAATGTGCTTAGGATCTATGCGCTCAGCAAAGTCGAACAGGTCGACAAATGGGCCATCCTTGGCCCGCAGCTCAACAATATGCTCCATGCTGACAAAACCGACATTTCGGATCGCACCAAGGGCGAATCGGATCGCGCTGCCCATCTCACTTTCATTGGGCTCTACGGTAAAGTCGGCATCGGAAGCGTTGACGCAAGGCGGCCGCACCTCGATTTTCATGCGCCGTGTTTCCTGGAAAAACGCGGACAATTTATCCGTGTTGGCCGCGTCGAGCGACATCAGGGCCGCGACCAGCTCAACGGGGTAATTCGCCTTCAAATAGGCGGTATGATAGGCGATCGCAGCATAGGCGGCCGCGTGAGATTTATTGAAACCGTAGCCGGCAAATTCAGCAACAAGCTCAAAAATATAGGAGGCCTTTTCACGACCAACGCCGCGCTCTTCCGCCCCCTCAAGGAAACGGATCTTCTGTTTGTCCATTTCCTCCTTTTTCTTCTTGCCCATAGCCCGGCGCAGCAAGTCCGCCTCACCCAGAGAATAACCGGACAGGACCTGGGCGATCTTCATCACCTGTTCCTGATAAATGATGACACCATAGGTCTCGGTCAGCACGTCCTCGAGATCAGGATGCAGACAATCCACCTCGGCGCGACCAAATTTTCGATCGACATAAACGTCGATATTTTTCATCGGCCCCGGACGATAAAGCGAAATCAACGCGATCAAATCCTCGATCGCATCCGGCTTCATCTTCTTGAGCGTATCGCGCATTCCAGAGGATTCCAGCTGGAACACGCCGATGGAATTGCCGGACGTCAGAAGCTCAAATGTCTTCCGGTCATCAAACTCCAGCCCTTCGATGTCCGGAACATCCTTGCCCGCCGTCTCAATATAACCCAAAGCGCGAGCGATCACGGTCAGTGTCTTCAGGCCCAGAAAGTCAAACTTCACCAGCCCCGCCGGCTCGACCCATTTCATGTTGAATTGCGTTGCCGGAATATCAGAGCGCGGATCCAGATACAGCGGCACCAGCTCATTGAGCGGCCGGTCTCCGATCACCACGCCCGCCGCGTGCGTCGACGCGTTGCGATAGAAACCCTCCAGCTTCAGCGCCACCTCTAGCAGTCCGGCAACCGCCGGATCATTGCGCCGCATATCGCGAATGCCGGACTCAAGGTCGATTGCCTCCGACAAGGTTACCGGATTGGCAGGATTGGCAGGAATTAACTTCGCCAACCGGTCCACCAGGCCGAATGGAAGCTGCAACACACGGCCGACATCGCGCACCACCGCTTTGGCCTGCAACGTCCCGAAAGTAATGATCTGGGCGACGCGATCCTCGCCATATTGCTCCTGAACGTAGCGGATCACTTCGCCACGGCGTTCCTGGCAAAAATCCACGTCGAAATCGGGCATCGACACACGTTCGGGATTGAGAAAGCGTTCAAACAGCAAACCAAATCGAAGGGGATCCAGATCCGTGATGGTCAACGCCCAGGCCACTACCGAACCCGCTCCCGAACCCCGACCTGGTCCCACTGGAATGCCGTTATTTTTGGACCATTGGATGAAGTCCGAAACGATCAGGAAATACCCTGGAAATCCCATTTCCATGATAACGCCCAATTCGTAATCCAGGCGTTTGCGATAATCTTCCTCGCTGGCAAACATCTTCCCATTGGCGAGTCGCTTGGTGAGCCCCTCATGTGCAATGGCGATCAGCTCGTCATCCTCATTGCGCCCCCCTTTAGTCGGAAAGCTCGGCAAGATCGGTGGATGCGTCCGGACTCGAAACGCACACCGCCGCGCCACTTCCAACGTATTCTCAAGCGCTTCAGGAAGATCACTAAAACGTTCCGCCATCTCATCGGGCGTGGTCAAATGATGCAGGGAGGTCACCTTGCGCCGATCTGCGACGGCGACATAGGTGCTATCGGCGATGCACATCAGAGCATCATGTGCCTTGTGCATACTCGGGTCAGCGAAGAAGGCTTCATTGGTCGCAACCAGCGGCAGATCACGGGCGTAAGCCTGCTC
>JAQXCQ010000226.1 GCA_029251785.1 Maricaulis sp.
CAGCAGCTCAAGGAAGCCGATCCGGATATCGTGTTCAATGCGCTGCATGGCGAGTGGGGCGAGGACGGGCGGATCCAGGGCATTCTGGAGCATTTCGGCAAGCCCTACACGCATTCCGGTGTTCTGGCTTCGGCGCTGGCAATGGACAAGCAACGCGCCAAGGCGACGCTTAAGGCGGCGGGCATTCCTTGCCCGGAGGGGTTCATCACCAATCGTTTTGAGGCGGCAAAGTCTCACGCCATGAAGCCGCCCTATGTGGCCAAGCCAAATGCGCAGGGCTCGTCAGTCGGTGTGCATATTGTTCTGGAGGGGGCCAATCGGCCGCCGGCTGATCTGGGTGCGGATGATTGGGGCATGGGCGATGAGGTGCTGATCGAGCGCTATATCCCCGGTCGTGAGCTGACCGTGGCGGTGATGGGTGACCGTCCGTTGGCTGTCACCGAGATCATCGTCAACACAGAATTTTACGATTATGAGGCGAAATACTCCGCAGGCGGGTCGACTCATATTTTACCAGCGCCGGTGCCTGAGGCCATCGCGGAACAGGCCAAATCGCTTGCTGTCAAAGCCCATCAGGCCCTGGGTTGCATGGGTATGACCCGGTCTGACTTTCGCTATGATGAATCAGCAAAACAGCCCTTATGGTTACTCGAAATTAACACCCAGCCGGGCATGACATCTACATCTTTGGCGCCAGAACAGGCGTCGTACTGCGGGATCGTGTTTGAGGATCTCGTAGAATGGATGGCGGAGAATGCGTCGTGTCTAAGGTAAGACGTGCCGGGTCGAAAAAATCGACCCGTCGCAAGTCGAGCCATCGGTCCGCCGCGGTGTCTGCACCGCGGCGTTTGCGTAACTGGCTTGAAGCACAAGTTCGAGGAGCGCGTTACCGAGTGGCGAATGCTGCCCGTTTGGGAGCGATAGCGGCTGCGTGCCTGCTCGCCCTGACGATTGGCGGACTGGCCCTGTTTGGACAACTCGATGATGTCGGTGATCTGGCGATCAACAAGGCGCAGACACGCCTGGCGCAGGCGGGTTTTGCTGTCGACAGTGTTGATGTGACCGGCGCCCGCGGCGAAGTGGCCGAAAGCATTGCCGCAGCGACCGGCATCTATCGCGGACAATCCATTTTTGATGTTGATCCGGAGACTGTACGTCTGCGTGTGGAATCTCTCCCATTGGTGCGCACCGCGACTGTGGCACGCCTTTGGCCCAATCGTATTGCCGTGGTGGTGGAGACCCGTGATGCCTACGCGCTGTGGCAGGTCAACGGCACGCTGAATGTGATTGATCATGAGGGTGTGGTGATCGCTCCGGCCGACCCTGATGAGCGCCCGGATTTACCGCTGGTGGTGGCGACCGGGGCGAATGATCAAGTTGTTGAAATCGTAGAAACCCTGAGCCTGCACCCGATCATTCGCGATCGTGTGGTGGGAGCGATCCGGGTTGGCGAGCGTCGCTGGAATTTGCGCCTGGACACCGGCGCTGACGTGAAACTGCCTGCGCGAGACATGCGCGCGGCTGTGGCGCTGTTGGCAAGCTTGCAGGCGGATCGTGGATTGTTGGGCCTGAATGCGGTGAGTTTTGATTTGCGTGGCGATGGCAATCTCATCGTGCGGCCACGAACCGAAGATTCCGCCCCGGAGCGTCGCGCATGAGTATGTTTGGTTTTTTGCAAGGTCGCACAGCGCGTACAGCCCCGAAAGCTGCCAATACTGGCGTCTGCGCGGCGCTGGATGTCGGTTCGTCGAAGATTGCCTGCTTCATCGCCAAGACCGATCCTACGATTTCTGGACCCCGACCTCGCGTGGTCGGTGTGGGCCACCAGTCCAGTCGAGGCATGCAGAGCGGCGCAGTTGTCGATATGGAAGCGGCGACGACGTCAATCCGGGCTGCGATCGAGCAGGCAGAGCGCATGGCCGGACAGGCGGTCAATTCAGTTTCTGTGACATTGTCGGCCGGACAACCGACCAGTACACGCCTCGCGGCCGAGATCGATCTGGCCCAGCGTGAAGTGACCGACCGTGATCTGCGCAGCCTGCTGAATGGCGCGCTGGCGCAATTCGATGTTGCAGACCGGGTTGTGCTGCACGCAATTCCGCTGGCCTGGACGGTGGATGAGCATCGCGGCGTGCGCGACCCGCGCGGCATGTTTGGTCGCAAGCTGGGCGTGGACGTTCACGTTATCACGGCTGCCAAGGGGCCGCTGCGCAATCTGATGACCTGTGTTGAGCGCTGTCACCTTGATCTCAGAAGCGTGGTTGCGACGCCCTATGCATCCGGTTTGTCGGCGCTCGGCGATGACGAAATAAAGCTGGGCGTGACCCTGATTGATATGGGCGCGGGTGCGACGACGGCCTCGGTCTTTGCTGAGGGGGCATTGCAGCATATCGATGCTATTCCGGTCGGCGGAATTCATGTGACCTCGGATATCGCCCGCGGCATGTCCGCTCCACTTGCGGCAGCTGAGCGGCTCAAGACCCTATATGGTTCGGCGCTGGACAGTCCGGATGATGACCAGCAGATGATTGAAGTTCCTGCTGTCTCTTCGGGTGGGTCCGCTGTTTATGAATCCGTGCCTCGCTCGCTGCTGAACTCAATCGTTCGTCCGCGTCTGGAGGAGACCTTCGAGTTGATCCGCGACCGCCTCGAAGCGGCGGGTGTCGGCCGCGCGGCCGGGCGTCGTCTGGTTTTGACCGGCGGGGCGTCGCAATTGCCGGGCACGACCGAACTGGCGAGCCGGGTTTTTGGCAAGCAGGTCCGATTGGCTGGCCCTACCGGCGTGACCGGGCTGGGCGATGCCGTCTCCGGCCCCGCATTTAGTGCCGTTGCCGGTGTGGTGCGCCGCGAGACGCGCGGTGCCGCCGAAGCGATTTCTGGCCCACCGGTATTGTCCGGCGTGCGGGCGCAGTCGATGGCACCGTCTGACAAGACAGAGATAAATGGCGGCACAATGTGGCGCTGGCTGGCCGAGAGTTTCTAAAGACCTCGCGATCCTTCCAACTCTTGACCGTGGTGCTACTGGGTAGTATTTTCGGGTGGGAGCTTATTCATGACATTCAAATCCTCAGTATCCCTTACCGACGAGCAGCACTTGTTCGCCAAATCTCTGGTCGAGGCG
>JAQXCQ010000052.1 GCA_029251785.1 Maricaulis sp.
ATGTAAGTGATTATTCACTTGCAATCCAATTTCGACTCCGCCATAAGATGCGTAAATGATCATTCACTTGCATGATCGCATTTGCGGAGACACATCATGACCGGCATGCTTCTCGATAATCTCTTTGAAGGCTCCGACGCCAATATCGGCGTCACCGCCAAGACCGGGACGACCAAGGCGCGCATCGAACGCGCTGCCCTGCGCCTGTTTGCGCGCCACGGCATGGATGGTGTCTCGATCAAACAAATCGCCGGCGCTTGCGATATCTCCGACGGTGCTATGTATCGCCACTTCAAGAGCAAGGACGATCTGGCCCGGCTGATGTTTGAGGCTATCCACGCCCGCCTGCTCGACATGGTCGCCAGTCATACTGACGCTGAGGGTGGTTTGGAAAATACCATCACCGCCATGGTCTCCGCCTATTGCAATTTGGCTGATGCCGATCCCGCGCAATTTGCCTTCCACCTCACTCACCGCAACTATCTCATCGCCCAGTCTGGCGATGGCGGCTCGGACCCGTCCAATGTGATGACGGCCCAGGTCGCGCGCGCCATGCAGCGGGGCGAAATCCCTGAAGGAAACCCGGAATTGGTGTCCGCCATGGCCCTGGGTGTGGTGATGCAGCCCGCCGAATACCGGATTTTCGGCCGGATTGATGAGCCAATGTCGGCCCACATCCCGCAATTTGTCCGCGCCATCATGGCTGTCCTTAAAACCGCCTGAACTCGACCTTCAACGGAGTAGAACCAATGCGTAGTTTTATCTTCAATATTCTCTACTGGTCGATGTCTGTTGTTTATGGCGTCATCTGCGCCCTGCTCGCCTTTCTGCCCGGGCGCTGGGCGCTGATGCACGGCATTCGCTCCTATGCGCGCCTCACCGTAATTCTGTTGCGAGTTATTTGCGGCATCAAAATCGAAGTCCGCGGCTCAACACCAAAGGACCAGCCTGTCGTGATCGCAGCCAAGCATCAGTCCTGGGGCGACGGCATCATCATGCTGGCCAAATGCGGTGATGTGAACTTCGTGGTCGGCGATCACATGCTCAAATTCCCGCTGATCGGTTGGGTCCTGAAGCGTTGCGGTGCCATCGTCGTCAATAATCAGGGGGGTCGCAAGGCTGTGGAGAGTCTGCAGGACGGCATTGAACGCTCCCAGGGTGAAGGTCGCCCTCGCCCCGTGCTGATCTATCCTGAAGGCCATCTAACACCTGTGGGTGGCGGCAAGAAATTCCGCGCCGGTGTCTATCGGATCGCCTCCAGCCTCAACCGAAAAGTCATTCCCGTCGCCACGAATCTGGGTCAGTGTTGGCCGCAGCAGGAATGGACCAAACATTCGGGGACTGCCGTGATTGAATTTCTTGAGCCAATGACACCGGGTGATGACCGCAATGCCTTTCTGGCAGAGCTGGAAGACACGGTGCAAACCCGCACCCGCGCCCTTGAAGTAGAACACGCCCAGCCCGGCGCACGTGCAGCCACAACAGAGGCGGCCTGAACCATGCGCTCCTTGACCTTCAACGCCCTTTTCTGGTCGATCTCAGCCCTCTACGTGCTGTATTGTTACGCGGCTTCCTTCTTCCTCTCGCGCGCTGCGATGATGCGACTATTGATGTCCTACGCCAGCAGCACTGTTTTCATTATGAAGCATTTCGCCGGCATCACCTTGATGGTTCGGGGCACACCGCCACTCGGTCAACGCATCATTGTCGCCTGTAAGCACCAGTCCTATGTCGACGGCATTCTCATGCTCCATGTCATGGGCGACATCAATTTCGTGATCGGCAATGAGGTGGAAAAATTTCCCTTTATCGACCGCATCGTTCGCAAGGCCGGTGGCACAATGGTCAACCATTTCGGCAAAACGCATGCCCCTGGGGCGCTTGAGGCCGGAATTGAGCGCTCTCATGAAGACACACGTCCGATCCTGATCTATCCCGAAGGCGGGCTGCCCCTAGTGGGTGAGACCTGGCGTTATCGCAAAGGCGTTTACAAGCTCTATGAGGAACTCGACCGCGTCGTCGTGCCCGCCGCCACCAATTCCGGCTTGCGCTGGCAAGCCGAAGACTGGACCAAGACACCCGGCCCCGTGGTGATCGAATTTCTCGACCCCATCGATACCGGCATGCAACGCACCGAATTTATGGATCAACTCAAAACCACCATCGAGACACGCACGCGCGAACTCGAAGTGGAGGGACAATCATGAGCGATCAAAACGCCTTCGGGCTCCTGCAGCAAAAACGTTTTGTGCCCCTACTCGGCGCAACGGCTCTCGGGGCTTTCAACGATAACTTCTTCCGCTACGCCCTGGTTACACTCGTCGCTTTTGGTGGCATGCGAATATTCGGACTTGAACGAGATCTGCTTGTTCCAA
Source organism: Maricaulis sp. (assembly GCA_029251785.1). Taxonomy (GTDB): domain Bacteria; phylum Pseudomonadota; class Alphaproteobacteria; order Caulobacterales; family Maricaulaceae; genus Maricaulis. The sequence goes on from JAQXCQ010000052.1 coordinate 2,376, forward strand.
TCGCCGCATCGCTATTCACCTTGCCGATATTTTTGTTTTCGGCCATTGCCGGTCGATTGGCCGACAAGGTGGATCGCACCAAGATCATGCGTTTCGCCAAATTCGCCGAAATTTGGCTGATGCTGATCGTGGCGGCGGGGTTTTTCCTTGAACAGGCGGAATTGTTGATGATCGCCCTGTTTTTGATGGGCATTCAATCGGCGTTTTTCTCCCCCGCCAAAAACTCTGCCCTGCCCACCCTTCTGACCGCCAACGAACTGGTGCCGGCAAATGCCCTGCTAAGCGGCTCTCTCAATGTTTCCGTTTTACTGGGGATAGGCTTGGGAACATTCCTTGTAACGCAAAGTTTTGGCCCAGAAATCGTTGGTGTCGGCCTGGTTTTCATGGCGATTCTCGGTTGGCTATCTATGCGCCAATTGCCGTCAGCTCCGGCCTCAAACCCCGACATGCCGCTGACAATAAATTTCATCGGAGAAACGTTCAGGGTGTTGGGCTTTGCCGTAAAAAACCCGGACGTTTTGCGCCCCTTGCTTGGCGCGGCCTGGTTCTGGATGCTGGCCGCCTCAATTATCACGCTGATGCCAATATTCACCGCGTCTGTCCTTGGAGCGGATGAATCCGCGGTCTTACTGTTCAGCGCGCTATTTACTGTTGGAGCCGCGATCGGTGCCATCACCTGCGGCACGCTGAGTGGCAAGGGCGATGCGCTGGGTTTCTCGATCGCTGGCGCGATTGGCTTGGTGATCTTTACCACCGATCTCGCGCTTTACACATGGTCAAACGCGCTCGTGACCGAAGGCGCGCCGCTCGTGAACGCTGTCGAATTCGCTCAAAACAGCGAGAACTGGCGCATCCTCGTCGATCTGGGCTTAGCGGCGATTTCAGCAGGTCTATTTGTCGTCCCATTGCAGGCGATGGCACAACGTCGTGCCGCCCCCGAATTGCGCGGGCGATTATTGGCCGCAGGCGGTATCATAAACGCTGCCACAGCAACGATGGGGCAATTCTCTCTGGCCGCCATCGCCGTGCTCAATTTACCCATTCAGTCCGCCTTCTTGCTCATCGCCGGGATCAGCTTGCTGGTTGCCATCATTACAACCCTCCGGCTGCGTGCTCGAAAGAAAAAACCGCTCGACTCCCCTTCGTGATGGATAAATGCAGCGGCGTCAGGTAAACGCCGCTGCATGAAGATGATTACAACGACCGAAGAGTTGTCGCTTGCGTGTGAAGCTTTGCTGCAGTGCGAGTATGTTGCCGTCGACACGGAATTTATGCGCGAGAGCGTTTATTGGCCTGCGCTATGCCTGATCCAGGCTGCTGGCGGCGAGACCGAGGTCATTATCGACCCGATGGCCGATGGCATTGATCTGGAGCCCTTCTGGGAGCTGATGGCCGATGACCGCGTGGTCAAAGTCTTTCACGCGGCGCGCCAGGATCTGGAAATTTTCTTCCACATGGGAGAAAACCTGCTGCCCTCTCCAATTTTTGACAGCCAGGTGGCTGCCATGGCTCTGGGGCTTGGCGACAGCATTGCCTACGACAATCTCGTTCGCGCCGTCCTCAATCGCAAGATCGACAAGGGCCCACGCTTCACCGATTGGTCGCGTCGCCCACTCAGCGAAAAGCAGACCACCTATGCGATCGCCGATGTGACGCATCTTCGCGATCTCTACCCTATTCTAAAAGAACGCCTCGACTCGAAGAACCGTTCGGAATGGCTCGCCGAGGAAATGGGTATTTTATCCCGTGCCGAGACCTATCAACTCGATCCCGAAATGTCTTGGAAGCGTCTTAAGCTTCGCAAGACTGCCCCCAAATGGCTGGCCGCCCTACGCGCCGCGGCCGCGTGGCGGGAACGCGAAGCACAAACCCGCGATATTCCGCGTCAACGCGTAATGAAGGATGACGCCCTCTACGAGGTAGCGAACGTCGCCCCGACCCAGGAAACTGACCTGCAGGGGTTGCGCGCTGTACCACGAGGCTTCGAACGCTCTCGTCCCGCCGAGCGCTTGTACGAAACCATGAAGGTCGCTCTGGCCAATATCGACACATATGCGCCCAAAGCTGAGAAGCAGGCCCCCTCTCCGTCCGGTGTCGGACCGACTGTAGAATTGCTCAAAGTCTTCCTCAAACTCGTCGCAGAAGATGCCGGTGTCGCCTCAAGATTGATTGCCACCGTGCCGGATCTCGAGAAAATCGCGATTTCTGACAACGCGGATGTACAAGCGATGAAGGGCTGGCGACGCGATGTATTCGGATTGCCCGCTCTTAAGCTGAAGCGTGGAGAAATCTCGCTGGCTCTGGAGAAGGGACGGGTTGTTGCCAAGGACGTTTAATTTCAAAAATTGAGACTAAAACGAAAAAGCCCGCCCTTATAATCGGCGGGCTTTTTCGTGAATAAGTGACTTTAATTTACCACCGTGACCCATTGAAAAGAATCCACTTAACCCAGCCCCCCCCTAACGATAGTGAACGTCGGATTTGTGGCCAATTAAATGCGCCGCGGCATTCACCAATGACGCGGACCGCTCGACGTAAAGGTCTCGCACTTGCTCATCCACTTCTAGACGCACACATCCGCCGTTGATCTGCAAAGAAAACCGCTCCAGCAAGACGCAGGATCTACCGGACACCTTGGCCGCTAATCTCAAAATCAATCCAACGAACCGCGCCCTCAGCATCTGAGCATCACACAACATCGCGAATGCTGGGCGCTTCAATAGCGCACGCTCGCCTCCGCCATATCTGAAGTGCAATACGGCTGCGAGGAAGACGCGCTCGACATGATCGGCATTGGCGATCGGGGCATAAAGTACGCTGTTCCGCACCAATCCTACCCGGTGGTCCGGGTGCATGCGCGCGCCCAGATCAATCAATCGACACGCAGCTTGGATTAAGTCTCCGTCGCGCTGGCCGTCGAAGACCGGATCCAGGGCATTCAGTGCAGGCGCTATCCAAAGCGCCACCGCTCGGCCGAAACCAGAGGCCGGCGATACCGGGCGCGCCATAGCCTCACAACCAGCGACCAACGGATCTATTTCGCGGACCATCGGCGCGACGGTTTTTATCAAAACCCCTTCCCGCAGACCGTAGGCTGAGAACACCACACCATCACAGCGCCCCAACGCGACCAAGCGTTGAAGCAAGAGCGCAGCGAAGGGAAGACTGCCTGTCCGCCGAGAGGGAACACCATCGATATCCCCCAAGGCTGCGGCATCCGCCGTCACAACGAATTCTGTCAGCGCGAGCACCTGATCCCCGGTCAGGCGAAATTGATGTACCACATGCAACGGATATTCCAGGCGACTGAATGCGATTTGCGCCAGTGCCCGCCAGGCCCCGCCAATGGCGTAAAAGTCACCGCCTCCACGCTGCAGGCTACTCGCCTCCTTCAAAGTCAGATCAATCAATGACGTCATAGGGTCCCGGTCGAGTACCGCGCCCTTGAGGGCCTCTTGCGGCCCGAGGGCAAAGGTTTGAGCCACGGATGGCTGCCCCGATTCAATCCGCGTCAGCTCCAGGCTCGACCCGCCAAGATCTCCCATAACTCCATGAGCATTCGGAATTCCGCAGATTAATCCCGCTGCCGACAGGTCCCCCTCGTCTTCTCCAGACAAGACTTGAATATCAAAGCCACAATGCTCCGCAATATCTGCGACAAATGCGGCCCCATCGTCTGCATTGCGGACGGCAGCTGTTGCCACCAGATGACGTTCTGAAATGTGATTGGTGTCAAGAAGTCGCTGGAATCGCTTCAGCGCCCGCTTGGCAATCAACACGCCATCGAGGTTTAACTGACCCGATTGGGCAACCCCATTCCCAAGGCCCGCCATGACTTTCTCATTATAAACTGGCCAGAGCGCCCGCCCCTCGAGCCGGAAATGGACGAGTCGAACGGTGTTGGAACCGACATCAATGACCGCAACATCTCGCTGGACGCCATTTTCCGCGATGCCGTTTTGCGGGTTCACTGACGCTTGCCATTACCAGCCAATACAGGCGGCATATCGTCCTTAAGGGCCTCGCCTCGCCCAGACAGGCTTGGATTCGTCATGAAATAGTCGTGGGCAGAGAACGGTTTTTCCATCGCCCGGGTATCAACCCGGCGATAATCGCCGCTCGCATCCATATACCAGCTTTGGGTCTCATCATTCAGATTGGCGACCATGATCTGGTCTAGCACCTGGCGATGCACAGTCGGATTCTGAATCGGGCACAAATGTTCCACCCGGCGATCCAGATTGCGCGGCATCCAATCCGCAGAGGAAATATAAACCAGCGCCGAAGAGGATGGCATAGCTTCCCCATTGGCAAAGCAGACGATTCGGGAATGTTCCAGAAAACGTCCCACAATGCTTTTCACAGTAATGTTTTCCGAAAGCCCAGGAATGCCCGGCCGTAAGCAGCAGATGCCCCGGACAACCAATTTGATGCGCACCCCCGACTGACTGGCCCTATAGAGCGCATCAATAATTTCTGGATGGACCAATGCATTCAACTTGGCCCAGATAGCAGCGGGTTTACCCATCTCCGCATTCGCAATTTCACGATCGATTCCGGCGATCAAAGTCGATTTCAGGCCCAGAGGCGAAACCGCCAGTCGTTCGAGATTTTCAGGTTGCGCATAGCCGGTCACAAAATTGAAAACACGTCCCGCATCTCGGCCATAACTTGGGTCCGCGGTGAACAAGGACAAGTCTGTGTAAAATCGCGCCGTGATTGGATGATAATTCCCAGTCCCGAAATGCGCATAGGTACGCAGGTCCGCTCCTTCACGACGTACGACCAGTGAAATTTTTGCGTGCGTTTTATATTCAACAAAGCCGTAGACGACCTGCACACCAACCCGCTCGAGGTCCCGCGCCCACTTCAAATTGGCTTCCTCATCGAAGCGTGCTTTTAGCTCGATCAGGGCCGTAACGTTCTTTCCCGCTTCAGCCGCAGCGATCAGTGCTGCAACGATCGGGGAATCTCGCGAGGTTCGATAGAGGGTCTGTTTAATGGCTACGACATCTGGGTCAGCGGCCGCTTGCCGCAAAAACTGCACCACGACATCAAAGCTCTCATACGGGTGATGGACAATCATGTCCTTCTCACGGATCGCTGCAAAACAATCGCCACCGTGATCTCGGATCCGTTCCGGATAGCGCGGCTCATATGGCGAAAACAGACCTGAAGGTCTATCCTTCGGGATCAATTGAGAAATTTGTGCCAGTCCGAGCAGTCCTGAAACCGGTACGATATCCTGTGGCTCGGCATCCAGATGCCCGATAATAAAGTCACGCAGGCTAATCGGCGTGTCCGCATCAAATGTCAGCCTGACGATCGAGCCACGACGTCTCTGCTTGAGCAGATTTTCAAACTCCAGGACCAGGTCTTCGGACTCTTCCTCAATCTCAATATCACTGTCGCGGATCACCCGAAACGCGCCGCTTCCGATAATTTCAAATCCGGGGAATAGAGTTTCCACATACATTGACAGGACAGTTTCCAACGCCACAAACCGTCGCCCATAACGCCCCAAATCACCATCAGATTGCGTCGGAAGCTCCACAAAACGCCGAACTCCATTTGGCATTGGAATCAATGCATTACGCCTATTTTCACCGTCCTTTTCCCGCAATTGCAATGCGAGAAAAAAGCCCATATTTGGAATAAATGGGAAGGGGTGAGCGGGGTCTATGGCGAGGGGGGTGATGACCGGCAATGTGTGTGAGAGAAAATCACCGCGCAACCACGCTTCATCAATGCGGGATAAATCCTCAGCACCCAAAACTTTGATGCCCGCATCCCCTACCGCCTCGCTAATCTCGCACCACAGACGTTGCTGCTTACCCATCAATTCGTTGGCGAGCATGTGGATTTGCTCGAGTTGCTCGACCGGTGTGAGACCATCAATACTGGTGGCACTAACACCACTGCGAACTTGAGCCCGAAGCCCAGCCACACGGACCATATAGAATTCGTCTAGATTACTGGCGGATATCGACAAAAATCGCAGACGCTCCAGCACGGGATGCTGTAAGTTTTCTGCCTCTTCCATCACGCGCATATTGAAGCGGAGCCAGGATAATTCCCGGTTCAAAAATCGCTCCGGGTGTTCGGCCAATGCCGCACCGTCTATCGCTTCATTCGCAGTGATGTCCATTCAGTCGCTACCTTCCTCGCCCCACATTTCCAACACGTCACGCGCCACACTACGCGTAACAGGTGTCTTTTTCACCAACGCCCGCTTGTCGATCAGCTCCACTAAATGTCTTGCAGCCGCAACCGATCGATCCATTCGCGGCAATAAATACTCAATAACGCCTGCATTGACCGGTGAGCCACGATCGGCAAACAGTTTCTCAAGGACACGGGTCAACAGCTCATCGTCTGGTTCATGCAAAACCACATGCGGCATTGCACGAAGGCGCGATACGAGATCTGGCAATGATACATCCCAGAGGACTGGCGGTTTGCGAGCCGTCAATAAAACGGCGGGCAGTGTGTGTTCCGCAGCCCGGTTTATCGCGTGAAATAGAGCCTGCTCTGGCACCGCTTGATCAATATCCTCCACTAGGAGGCTGGTATCAGGCGGTAGCTTATCCAATCCCTCTGCGAAATCCCGCACCGAGAAAGTTTGCGCCCCGGATTCTGCCGCCCAGATCGCCGCCAGATGGGACTTCCCCGATCCCTCCGGACCAGTCAATGCCATCACGCCGCGAGGCCAATCTCGCCATCTGAAAAGGGCCGCTCGAGCGTCGGAATTAGCAGCCCCGTCGATAAAACGACTGGCACGAAAGTCCACACGGGCCGGTAAGTCGAGCGCAAATTGCTCTTTCATATTTTTAATATTCCGGTTTGCCTGCAGCAGCTAAAAAGCGCTGCGGACGACCCAGCCAAGACCGGGGTGTTCTTCCAGAACGGCTCCACGCTCGGCAAGCTCTGTCGTGAGCTGCGTTAATTCACCCCGATAGGCGAGAGTCATCAACGCGCCGTCCCGTGATACTGCTTCAAGACGCGCATCCCGCACAAGCGACGCCCCAGTTAGCATCGATTGTAAACGCTCCCACTCCGGCAAGGCACCATACAAGACGGTCACCATCACCTCGACCACTTCTCCATCACGCACGATGGAATTGCGCTTCCAACTCTCTTCCAGACTGGCAACAAATAGACTTGCCGCATCACTCCAGCCGCCAAAGACCGTTTCGGGGCCCCAAGTCTCGATGGTCAGAGCGTTATTCGCATCAATGCTGACCAGATAACCGCCAAAACGACGGATTTCATTACGTTCTTGGGCTCTTAGAATGGCGATTCTGTTGACATTGTTAATGGATGCAATCTGGCGCAATGCCGCTTCATCCAAGCCCAAGGCTCCACGAGCCGATATCGCCTGTTGCGATGCGGTATTATCCGCAAGAAACATTGGAGTGAGTGCGTGGGCAAATGATTGCTCGCTCCATGCGCTGAGCCAGGGATTGTCATCCCACAGAATAAACGATCCAGCGTCATCAAACACGGGTAAAACGAGCATCGGACGCGATGGTGATTCCACATAGGCGATACCGCGATTTACCAGAACGCTCTCAACGACCCGTGGGTCAAATCGCACGACGAGTTCGGCGATATAACGTGTTGAGCTGCGCTGTTCATTGCTGATCTCAAGTCCTGAAACCATCTCCGCGGCCAAGCCTTGGTCCATCGCGTTTGCGACGACCATCTCGCCAAATTCATTCATCCGCGGCTCAAAATCAAATTCGGTTTCCAGCCGGTCTTCTGCCAATGTCAGGCGTTCGATCAACATTTGCGCGGCGATCGTCTGCCCCTCGGCCAACGCAAGTGTTTGAGCGGCCACGGCATCGTCGGCCGTCGCATCTATCCGCACATTGCGCACAATAAAGGGATCATCTGCCAGTGCAGAGACGCTGGTGGCGATTGTCAGGCAGATAGCTGCAATAAATGAGCGCAAGGTACGAACTCCTGTTGGCGACAATTTCACATTAGTATAACGAGACCCTGTCCCGCGTGAAGCCCGTGGCTTGCTTTGAGGTATGGTTTGCACTGTACTTCGCACGCTTTCTTACAGCTTAAGGAATTGGCATGACCGCGAAACAGACGGGAGCCTCCAACAATGGGCTCACCTACGCAGATAGTGGTGTAGACATCGACGCTGGAGATGCGCTGGTCAATCGTATCAAACCACTGGCAGCTATGACACGACGTGCTGGTGCCGCGGCAGACCTTGGCGGCTTCGGCGGAGCCTTTGATCTCAGGGCGGCTGGCTATGACGATCCAATTCTAATTTCCGGAACAGACGGGGTCGGCACCAAATTGAAACTGGCCATTGCTACCGGCAAGGTCGACACGGTCGGAATTGATCTAGTGGCCATGTGTGTGAATGATGTCTTGGCCCAAGGCGCGGAGCCACTCTTTTTCCTAGATTATCTCGCCTGTTCGAAATTGGATCCTGCGCGTGGCGAAGCGATCATTTCGGGCATCGCCGTTGGCTGCAAAGAATCAAATTGTGCCCTCATCGGTGGGGAAACAGCCGAAATGCCCGGCATGTATGACGGTGAAGATTTCGATCTGGCCGGATTCGTTGTCGGAGCCGCCGAACGCGGACGTCTCTTGCCCGACCACGATAGAATGGCCGCGGGTGATGTCCTCATCGGGTTGGCGTCATCCGGCATCCACTCAAACGGCTTCTCTCTCGTCCGAAAAGTTGTCGAAATTTCCGGCCTGGACTGGTCCGACGACGCTCCCTTTGCACCGGGAAAGACCCTTGGGGATGCCTTGCTCGCTCCTACACGGCTCTACGTAAAAGCCTGCATGCCCCTGATCAAAAATGATCTATTGACCGGCCTCGCCCACATCACAGGCGGCGGCTTGATTGAAAACCCACCACGCATGACACCTGATACGCTCATTCCAGTCATCGACTATGACAGTTTTGAATTACCCGCAGTCTTCAAATGGCTTGAGCAAACAGGTGGCATTGAGCGTCACGAAATTCACCGCACATTTAATTGCGGCATCGGCATGCTACTCGCCGTTCCGGTCGACAAAGTGGATGCGGCAATGTCGAGTCTTGCCCAATCGGGTGAAACTGCCATGATCATTGGCACGCTACAAAACGCGTAGGGCTCAGCACACCATGGCAAAGACTAAAGTAGCCGTTCTGATTTCAGGACGCGGATCCAATCTCAAAGCACTGATCGAGGCCTGCGAGGATCCCTCCTACCCGGCGGAAATCGTGCTCGTTGTTTCCAATAACGCCAAAGCCGGTGGCCTTCAGCATGCCCAAGATGCAGGCATAGAAACTGAAGTGCTCGATCATCGTGATTTTGACAGTCGCGATGACTTCGAGGACGCACTGGACACTTTGCTACGGCTCTACGCAGTTCGGTTTGTTTGCCTGGCAGGGTTCATGCGCATCCTCACGGCGTCCTTTACCGAACGATGGCGCGATTTGCTCATCAATATTCATCCGTCCTTGCTGCCCGCATTTAAAGGCCTGCACACCCATGAACGGGCGTTGGAAACCGGAGTTCGCGTGCATGGTTGCACGGTTCATTACGTTCGTCCGGAAATGGACAATGGCCCAATCATTGGCCAGGCAGCCGTTCCAGTCCTCCACGACGACACGCCTGAAACACTCGGCGCACGCGTCCTCACCGCCGAGCACCAGCTCTTTCCGCAATGCGTCGCTCTGGCCTGTTCCGGCAAGGCCCGCGTCGCGGCCGAGCACGTTCGCTTGCAGGTGCGTGAGTTTGGTGCTGAGTTGCTGATGAATCCGCACGACTGATTTGGTTGTGCTTGAAGAGCACGACGATGATCATCACCGGAACACTGGAAATCGACGAAGCAGAGATCGAGGAACGCTACACGCGCGCCTCGGGTCCCGGCGGCCAGCACGTCAACAAAACAGAGAGCGCCGTGCAGCTTCGTTTTGATGTTGCGTCGTCCAAAGCCCTCAATGCAGGCGTCAAAGCGCGGCTGGTGCGTCTCGCCGCATCCAGAATGACCAAGACCGGCGTGCTGGTCATCCGCGCGGAGGGAACAAGGTCACAGGAGCGCAACAGAATTGAAGCGCGCGATCGCCTCAAGGCCATGATCCTGGAGGCGCTAACACCGCCCAAGCCACGCAAGAAATCACGACCATCTCTTGCGTCCAAGCGTAAGCAGAAAGAAGCCAAGTCTCAAAAAAGCCAGACCAAATCACTGCGAAAGCGCCCCTCGTCAGATAGAGATTAGTGCGCCTGCTTAACCCCGGTTGAGGATGTGCCACGGCAGACGCTGGTCAGGAGCTCGCCATTAAACATCCGCGTGCGACAGAAGGTCGTGCTTTCATTGACATTCATATTGACCAGCCCAGTTGCCGCAGAAAGATTTGCGTCGGTCAGGTCAGCGCCCGCAAGGAACACACCCGTCATATTCCCGGATGCAAGGATCGCACGCTTCAAATTGGCATTTGTAAGAGTGGTTCGCGTGAGGTTCGACGATATCAAAAACGCATCGGTCAAATTTGCGCGAGGCATAATCGCCCCGGTCAAATTGGCATTTTGTAGGTTAGCGCCTGTCAAATTCGCCCCGGTGAGGTCGGCTCCGCTCAGATTGGCGTTTGTCAAATCCGCGTAAGACAAATTGGCTCCGGTAAAAATAGCATTCTGCAAATCCGCATCCGTCAGCAGCGCTCCGACCAGCCGGACGTTCGAAAAATTGGCCCGCGGCAGCACAGCGCGGTCAAATTGAGACTGCGTCAACGTGGTTGTTCGAAAGTCCCATCCCGGCAAATGCACCCCTTGAAAGCTTGTTGCTGCGAGATTGGCTCGCGTAAACGTCGCCGTTCCGAATTTGGTTTGCCTGCTGAAGCGCACGCCGGTCAAATTTGCACCGGTCAGATCGGCATTGCCCAAATTTGCTCCATCCAAATTCACTCCCGAGAGATTAGCGCCCGAGAAGTTCATACCTGTCAGGTCGCGGTTGCTGAAGTTCTGATCCCGAAGGACCGCGTTGGTAAAATTGGCCTGAGTGAGAATAGTCGTTGCCCGGATCAGCGTTTGATCGCTCCCCAAATTTACATTGGTCAGGTTTGCTCAGTGAAAATCCGTTCCGGTAAGCTCGGCATTCATAAAGTTTGCTCGGGTCAGTGTTGCGCCGCGGAAATTCGCTCGCGTCAGCATAGAGCGCGACATATCAACGCCGGTGAGCGCAGCATTCATAAATCGCCCGTCTCGCAAATCGCAATCGTGACACACGCGGTTGCGAGTTAAGCGCGTCTGGTCTGCTTGATTCCCTGTCCCGACCTGGCCTATCAAAACCGCACCGGGTTCCCATTCATGATAGGCCCGATTGTCAGCACGCAGCGCCTGTCCCGCGGGCCCACAATCCCGGTTTACAACCGCACTAGCGCTGAGCCGCGTATTGCAAAGCCTCGCTTCATAAAGCGTAAAACCCTCCTGCGTGGCAGGCCCGTGGGTTGCACCGGTCAGATCGGCGCCGTGCAAATTCGTTTGGAAAAATTGGGTGTGCGTCAAATTCGCGTTATTGAGATTGGCGTCCGTCAGATTAGCCCCGATCAAACTCGCATTCGACAAATTTGCAGCGCCCAGCTTCACACGCGTTAAATTTGCCCCGCCCAAATCAGCCACTCTCAGATCAACTCCACGCAAATCACCGCCAATGAGCTGCAGCCCGTTCAGTTGCTGTCCATTGCGAAATTCGTCATCCACCTGCGATGCCGCAGGACTTCCCAACAGCGCCGCTGCAAGGATTACTGTTCCAATAATTTTGCGCATGACATCACCCCAATTTAGCTAACAATTATAAGAGCTCCCTAGCAGGTATTGATGCTGCGTGGCCGCTTACATTGACCTTGAACGCTATACAGTTTCCGAAACCGCATCAATATCCGCGATATGCCGCGCGATGTCCGCCTCGGGAAGGAATGATCCCAAAAAGCTGTTCTTTGCCAATTGGATAATCTCAACTGAAGTCAAACCGACAGCCGTCGCTGTCTCGATATAGTTCTGGTTCACATAACCGCCGAAATAAGCCGGGTCGTCAGAATTGACCATGGCTCGTAGACCCAGCCCCAACATGCGCTTTAGTGGATGATCGGTCAGTGATGACACGCCGCCCAGCTTCAAATTGGAGAGCGGGCATACCGTCAGCGTCATCTGCTCATCGACTAGGCGCTTCACCAGAGCATCATCCTCAAGCGCGCGATTGCCGTGATCAATACGATCGACCTTGAGCAAATCCAGCGCCTCGTAGACATATTCAGGAGCCCCCTCCTCGCCCGCATGGGCAACTAACTTCAGTCCCAGATCGCGGGATGCGGCAAAGACGCGCTCAAACTTGGACGGAGGAAAACCATTTTCAGAACTGTCGAGCCCAACGCCACAGATCTTGTCGAGATGCGGCTTGGCCATCTCCAGTGTTTCAAAGGCGGCTTCCTCACTCAGATGACGCAGGAAGCACATGATCAATTCGTGTGAAATGCCCCACTCCGCCTTGCCCTGTTTCAAGGCTCGCGTGATCCCATCGATCGCTGTCGAAAACGCAACACCGCGATCAGTATGGCCCTGCGGATCGAAGAATATTTCCACGTGACGCACATTGTCCGCATGCGCCCGAGTCAAATAGGCGTGGGTGAGATCGAAAAAGTCCTGCTCGGTCTGCAACACATTCATGCCGACATAATAGATATCGAGAAAATCTTGCAAATTCTCGAATTCATAGGCTTTTCGAATGTCATCAACGGTCTTGAAGGGAATTTCGATCTGGTTGCGCTCGGCAATGGCAAACATCAATTCCGGCTCGAAACTGCCCTCGATGTGGAGATGCAGCTCTGCTTTTGGCAGACGTTCAATGAGAGCGGTGAGAGATGACATAACGGCCTCGCGTGCTGGAAGATTCGCCACATGGTGTCTCGCCAGCAGTCCGGATGCAAGGATTAGCCAAACAAAATCAGTCCGGTGGTCGCAATCAACAAAGCGCCAATACCCAAGTTGAGCCAACGCGCCGTTTTCTGCCCAGACATGAAGCGCTTCAGCGCTCCACCCGCCAGTATCCAAAGCATCCCGCACGGCGCTCCGAATATTATAAACGTTACGACGATCAATAGCGCTCGTTCCGTCGGTCCGTCAGCCAGCGCGATATAGGCGCCTGCTGCTGAAATTGTCATCAAGATGGCCTTGGGGTTTACCCATTGGAATAACGCGGCCTCATGCATTCTGAACGGGCGCGAACGCAGTTCGGCCTGCTTATTTTGGCCTCTTTCAAGCGGCGCTAAACCGGCTTGGAAGAATTGCCAGGCCATCCAGCTTAGCCATACCGAGCCACCGATCTTCACCAAAGGCAACATCCAGTCAAAGCGTTGCACCAACTCACCCAACCCAAAAACGGCCGCGACGAGCATAATATTGAAACCGATATTGACGCCCAGCCAATGCGGAATTGTCGCGCGCACGCCAAACAGCGCACTCGATGACATCATCATCAAATTATTTGGCCCAGGAGTGACCGACATCACGATCACAAACCCGATCAGGCTGGTATAAAGGGCGATATCCAAAACGGGCATCCCGACAACGAGCCACAGAAATGGGGTGGCTCAGCTTCAAATACAAGAAAATTGACTCGACACATTCAGTCGCCAAAGAGAGAGATTCACCCGGTAGCCAATTCCGAATAAAATACGAAACTAAATCAATTTCTTAGCAATGCTTGCGTTGATCCATTACTCAGCAGCCGGCAGAGCAAGTTGCCCCAGCACAGGTCTGTGATCGGAATAACCGTCCCCGTCTCGACGACAATAGTTTTCACCGATGAACGCCAAGTCTGAAACAGACTGCCATTCCCGCGCGACACCGCCGACGAAGATAAAATCGAGGAAGTTCTCATAATGGGGGTTGCACTGAGACCCGGTCGCCGGACAGTTGTCATTATACATGCACATCGGCTGGATCCAGCCCACGTTATCGCCACGCCCAAAGGCCGTAAACGCAGAATTGCCGCCCCGACGCGCGCCCTGGTGATCATAATCAAAATTGAACGTGCCCAACGCGATAATAGCCTCATCCGCATGGTCAACTATATAGTCGCGCAAGCGACGCGCCTGTCCCTCGCGGGTCGTCTCATCACCGCGATTAAAATGGTTGTTGATGAAAGAAATCGTCGTCCCGGTCCATGTCGTGGCAGTCATCATCAACGGATGCCGACCACCGCCCACCTCATCCATTTCGCGAAAGCTAACGCCCGTGAATGCCTGTTCCAGATACATGATCGCTAAATAATCATCATACTGACCGCCGGTCGTGCCTAAATGTCCGGCGAACTGAAACCCTGTTGCCTCACTGACGGTCGCCACAAACAAATCCAGCGTCTCCTGATCTGTGACCTCCTGCAAAGCCCAGACGTGCATGGCGGGAAGACGCTGAAAGTCTTCGGCAACCAATTCCGCGCGCGTATCTCGATCGCTTTCCACGTTAAAAGACGCGATAGCCAAATTTTGAGCGTGGGCGCTACTGATCGAGTTGAAGCACAAGGCAAGCAGAACAATTGTGGTTAGTCTAAGCATGGTGACCCCCGGTCTCAGATGGCATGACGGACTGGAGTGTGGGAATGCAGCCCCCTCCAATTTGCCGAGAAAGCTAACATAAGAAGACCCAAGTCAAAACATTTTACCCGCTGCGCGCAGCAGCCCCTTAATTTGATCTTTTCTGGAGATTTCACACAAGACAATTTGTTCCCAACGGCGCCCGACCTTACCGGCCAGACCCGACATATTCGACATACGGCCCATGATGGATCTGTCGACTTGGTCTCCGTTTGCGCCGAGCAAGCCTCGATAGGTCGGAAAGAACACATTGGCGAAGGTGGACTTATACCCCGCATCCGAACGCCCAAGATCATACCGCCAAATGCCATTATCCGGCATGTTTGAAAACAGGTGATACATCAATAAGATGCCCGGAGAATAGCGTGAATATTCAGTATTATACGCGGCAATCCAAGGATGAAATACGCCAGCTCCAAATAAACCGAATTCAGCCGCCAGCAAATGCCCGTTCGCCCGTAATGTAATCAACCGGCCAGATATTTCTGAGTCGCTCGCGGCATGCCCCAACTCCATTAGTTTCTTGGCCCACTCGGGTTCCAGAACATCGTGTCGGCCCGAATCGGCAAATTGGACTTGCTTCCATTCCAGCATTTGCTGGAAACACATCGTGTCTGCGTCCTCCACGCACAATTCGACATCGCCAATTTCGCGCGCCAATTTACGCGCCAGCCGGCCAAATTTTTTGAAATTCTTGGCATTACTGACACGCAATTGTTCGAATGCGCAGCCTTCGTGTAACCGAGCGTCAAAGTGCGAAGCCTGTGCTTCAGTGAGGCCATGCCCGCTCAAACCGGCAAAAAAACGATAGGACTTGAGACCGACACCATGCAGCAAATCAGCAATACTGAGTGCACAGCTGTCCTCGGCGACAAGATCATGCAAATCCGAAAAGGCTGCCCCAATCGGCCGGCAGACCAATCCTGGGCGAATATGGACGGGCAAAAATGCGCGTCTGCCGTCAAAATCCACCCCAATAATAATTCGGGTGTCTGGTCGGCAGCGGGACATCATCAAAGCAAAATCGGGGTGCAAAAGCGGCGAGTGCCAACGATATTGCCCAAGTAAATTGATCCACATGGACCGATCCCCCACCGACAATGCGGATGGTTCAATTATGCGAAAGCCGGGCCCAGTCATCAAATCTACGAACGCCTCCCCGCATGCGAACTAGCACAGCCCGTCGTTAAAATAACCCCTAACTCGCCAACAAATTGCTGGTCATTTACAGAGGGATGGTTGAGTGTGACCACCTAGACTTAATCGTTGTGCAACAGCAGGAAGCACCATCATGTCGAGCGAAAATCCGTGTTTGAAGTGCACACTCGAACTAAGCTGTTGTGCCAGTCTTAGTGGTTTGCGCGTCAATCAAACCGAATTCGATCGCTGCTTTGCCGATGTAGCCGACCAGTTTGATGTTGAGCGGGATGGTCCGTTTTACCGCCTTTCCGTGAAGAATGGCGGCGCCTGCCCACACTTGGAAACTCAATGCACGATATACGAAGACCGCCCGATGGAGTGCGCTCTCTTCCCACATACAATCGGCGCTGTTTTTGATAACGACACCCTATTGATGACGGTGCACAAACGGACTGATTGCCCACAAAAAGCTGATCTGGCGATGGACGATGCGGAGGCCGTGAATCGAGTTGAGCAATTCGCCCGGGAAACGGTCGGCGCTGACGCCAAGATACGGGTCATCCTCGATGAGGGGCCCGCTCGTATGGAAGTTTTGGCGCGACGGGTTTTGAGAAAATTGAAACCCAATTAGACTTCAACACACGAAAAAGGCCCGGCGTCTCCGCCAGGCCCTTTTGCAATTTTTGGTCAGGCGAGTGCCTTAGCCAACAATTTCATCATCCGAGAAGAAGAAAGGAATTTCTTCTGCGGCGGTTTCCGGTGCGTCGGAACCGTGGACGGAATTGGCTTCGATGGATTCAGCAAATTCCTTGCGGATTGTGCCGGCATCAGCTTCTTCCGGATTGGTCGCGCCCATAACACCGCGGTATGTAGCAATCGCATCTTCGCCTTCCAGGGCCTGAACAACGACAGGGCCGGAGAGCATGAAATTTACCAGATCGCCAAAGAATGGGCGCTCTTTGTGGACGCCATAAAAACCTTCAGCCTGTTCGCGTGTCATACGAATACGCTTCTGGGCGATGATGCGCAGGCCGGCGGCCTCGATCTTGGCGTTGATAGCGCCTGTGAGATTACGGGCAGTTGCGTCGGGCTTGATGATTGAGAAGGTGCGTTGGATCGCCATGGTGAAATATCCTTGAGCGCAAAGTGCGCGATTGCTGCGTAAAACGGGTGAACTGAATTTGGCCGGGCTTATAGCCGCGCTTGCATGATGTGTGAAGCCGGGTTACGCGGCTCTCGTTATGCTTCATATCAATGATCTCACTTATCGCATCGAAGGGCGCATGCTTTTCGATCAGGCGACCTTCGTGCTTCCCGTCAAAACAAAGATGGGGCTTGTCGGCCGTAATGGTACCGGCAAATCGACCCTGTTTCGCTTGCTTCGGGAAGAAATAGAGCCCGAATCCGGTACCACGCGCATCAAGCGTGGCGCACGCATTGGATTTGTTGCCCAGGAAGCTCCGGGCGGCGATGACAGCCTGCTTGATGTGGTGCTGGAAGCTGACCTTGAGCGCTCCGCGTTGCTCGCCGAAGCGGAAACGGCGACAGACCCGACACGCATTTCCGACATCCAGCTTCGCCTTGGCGATATCGACGCCTATAGCGCCGAGAGCCGCGCCGGGTCCATTCTGTCGGGCCTTGGCTTTAGCGGGACAGATCAGCGTCGTCCTTGTAAGGAATTCTCCGGTGGTTGGCGCATGCGCGTCGCGCTGGCGGCAACCTTGTTTGCCCGCCCGGATCTGTTGCTCCTTGATGAGCCGACAAACTATCTCGACCTTGAAGGCGT
>JAQXCQ010000079.1 GCA_029251785.1 Maricaulis sp.
CGTCGCGAAATGGCAGCCTTTCCTGACGGTACACATGACGATCAGGTCGACTCGATTTCGCAATTTTTACATTGGCTCGGCGGTCGTAGGGGCCGCGGCTTCATGCAAACCAATCTGGCCACCGGTCGTCGAAACCCGCCTCGCCCTCGGTGCGTGAACGATGTGAACAAGCTTTTTTAAGACGGTGAGGGTTTTCCAGCTTGTGGGCCGGTCCGAGAAAAATGGACTTACAAATCAGTGTCTCCACCTAGAGACACTGATTCCATTTTCTCCAGCAATTCCAGTGTCTAGACTGGACTGTGCGCCCAAGCAGAGCGGTGATGTTGCTTGTTAATTCAACAGGAGAACACCTCATGCAAGCTATTTCAACGACCCTACAAATTCACTCCAGATACCGCGAACAACTCTTGACGGCCTATGACGACATTGACGATGAAACGCTCAACGACACGCTTGAGGGGCTAACCGATCTCAATGAAATGATCGCAGAAACCCTGCGCAAAGCGCTCGATGACGAAGCGTCCTGCATTGCCCTGAAAACCCGGATTGAGGTTATGCGCGCGAGGGCATCTCGCCTGGCCGATCGCGCGAAAAGCTTGCGACGATTGACCGGAGAAATCATGACGGAAGCCCAACTCGACCGCATAATCTCCGACGACATGACGGTAACTGTCCGCCCTGGGTCACTTGCGCTGGGTGTCACCGATGAAGGCGCGATACCGGAACAATACTTTCGAGCCCAGCCGGCCAAGCTTGATCGCCGCGCAGTGCTGATCGCGCTCAAGGCCGGGCTGGAAATTGCCGGCGCAAACCTCGCGGATGCTTCGCCCGTCCTGACTGTGAGGACAAAATGACCGTGCGCGACAAACACCAGGCGCTCAGCCGCCAGGCTCGGTCCACCGGCGACACAAAATCGCCAACCCAATCCGCCTGGCTGACCATCGACAATGCCAACCGCATTTTCGGCTTTGATGGCTGGTCTCGGCAGATCATCGAAATGCGTTGCGCCGCTACCCGCGAGATCGGCGCAACAATTACCATAGCCTATGTGGCGAAGATCTGTATCGAACTTCAAATCGGCGACAAGACGATCACGCGGCAAGGTTATGGTTGCGGCGACGGGCGCGGCTCGACACCCTTTGAAGCCCATGACCGCGGCCTAAAGGCCGCCGAGCTGGACGCTACGGCACGAACGCTGGCGACTTTCGGCAAGGGCCTACGACCGCCCAGAACCGCGTCCCGGACGAGCAAGCCGGTCGCCAACGTACCAAAGCCACATAACCCGACCTCAGCGGAGCGCCCTTTCCCCGGCGACGACGATGAAGGGCGCCCTCCCGGGGTGGCGTCACAAAGCCCTACAGCCGCGCTAGTCTTTGCTGACAATGACAGCGCCATCCTGCTGCCCAAACAAATCCGCCGCCGCGATAAATCCCACCTCGCCCATGTCAGAAAACAGCCCTGCCTGATCTGCGACCGCCTCCCCGTCGACGCCCACGACCTACGCTTTGCCCAACCCACAGCTATGGCCAAAAAAGTGTCTGACGAATTCACGGTTCCCCTATGCCGAAGTCACCATGCCCAACTCCACAAAGACCCACACGAACGCGCCTGGTGGCGCACCCATCGCATAGACCCGCTCGATATAGCGAGCGAGCTCTGGGGTGAGAGCCAGGGATTGGTGCGGGTTTGAG
>JAQXCQ010000044.1 GCA_029251785.1 Maricaulis sp.
TGTGTCGCGCAAACCGTCCTCGAGCCGAATGCTTGGAGTCCAACTCAGCTCATCGCGGATTTTGCTCGCGTCTATCGCGTAACGAAAATCATGTCCCGGACGGTCGGTCACATATTCAATCAAGCCCGTGTGAGGGGAAGAAGCTGGCCGTGTTTCGTCCAGGCGCTGGCAGATGGCGTTCACCAACTCGATATTGGAGCGCTCCGCATTGCCACCGATATTATACGTTTCGCCGATCCGCCCCTGTTCCAGGACCACCAGCAGCGCATCGACATGGTCATCAACATGGAGCCAATCGCGCACATTGAGCCCGCGGCCATAGACCGGAATATTTTTGCCCGCGAGAGCTCGCAGCGTAACCACCGGGATCAACTTTTCGGGGAATTGATATGGGCCGTAATTGTTGGAGCAATTGGTGATAATGGCTGGAAATCCGTAGGTTTCGCACCACGCTCGGACCAACATGTCGGCCGACGCCTTGCTTGCCGCATAGGGCGAGTTTGGTTTGTAGGGACTGTCCTCGGTAAACGCCCCGGTTTCTCCAAGGGAGCCGTATACTTCGTCGGTCGAAACATGAATGAAGCGGAATTGATCGGCTTGATCGGTCGGGAGTGTTTGCAGATATTCCCGGCACGCCTGTAGCAATACCGCGGTGCCCGTCACATTGGTACTGACAAATTCAAGCGGCCCGTCGATTGAGCGATCTACATGAGACTCCGCTGCAAGATGCATCACCGCGTCCGGGCGGTGATCGGCAAGAATCCGTAGCATGGCATCTGCATCGCGAATGTCGGCGTGCTCGAATTTGTAGAGCGAAGATTGCGAAACGCTGGTCAGATTATCCGGATTAGCCGCATAGGTCAGCGCGTCAACATTCATAACGCTATGCCCACGCCCAACCGCCATCCGCACAAGCGCCGATCCGATAAAGCCACATCCGCCCGTGATAAGAATTTTCATGATCGCAACTGGCCTCTATGCGTGTTCGTTTTGAAACGGAGCCGCGGCAGAAAATGTTGCCCAGGATTGCGCATTTTTGTCCTTGTCCGACAATACAGGCATTTTATCGCCCATCCCCCAATCAATCGCCAGATCGCGATCGTTCCAGGCTACCGAACGATCCCCGCCAGGGGAGTATTCGTTATCAACCTTATACATCACAATTGTATTGGGCTCGCGCGTTACAAAGCCATGCACAAATCCGCGAGGCACAAACACTTGTTTGGCATTTTCGGCGCTCAGTTCAATTTGACAATGCTGCCCAAAAGTCGGCGACCCAAAACGCGCATCAACAATCACATCAAGCACCCGCCCGGCCAGCACCCGCACAAGCTTGGCCTGTGAGAAAGGCGGCAATTGATAATGCAGACCACGCAACGTGCCGACTTGCTCGGATAGGGACTGGTTGTCCTGAATGAAGTCCGCATCGATCCCGGCCGCCTTTAGCGCAGCGCGATTATAGGGCACGGCAAAATACCCACGTCCATCCGGGTAATTTGGCGGCGAAATAATCGCGGCCCCGGAAAGCTCTAGATGTTCGATTTCAAATTCGCTGCTAGCCATGGATATTTTTATGCGGGGGTTTTGGGCACCAGACAAGGTGTGTGCTGCTTGTCGGATGGGTGATTTGACGTTGCTTTCGGCCGGGTCCAATTCCCTGTTCGGGCGGATTAACAGCGAAATTGAGCAAATATCGTCGCTGATTGATATTTTGGCGCGGGTTAGCCCCTGAAAGGTATCAGTTTATCGAGATTTCCCTAAACTTCCTAACAGGGAAATTTTTTGATTTAACAGGGAAAAGGCGGCTAGCTTGCAGCGAATAATTGGCGAAAATACCAAAGAGGCTTCGTGAGAACATCGTTGTTAGAGCGCGAAAAATACTAGAGCGCATTCATGCCGTGCACGTTATCGGCAAATTGAAATTTCCGCCGTCTTACCGCTTGCATAAATTGGATGGGGGTTTGAGAGGTTATTGGTCTGAGTCAGTCAATATGGCCTACCGCCTCATCTTCCGATTTAAGGGCAATGACGCAAGCGAGGTTCGCTTTGTTGACTATCGTTGACCACTGAAATGAAAATGCCAAGGAGGGCAAAAACATGTCGACCCGCAATATAAGCGCCCCAACCCATACCGTGGGCGAGCATCTCACTGACTTTATGGCAGAGATGGGCCTAAGGGCTCCAACCTTGGCAAAGCGCCTCGATATTCCGCGCTCGCGAATGGTTCGCCTTCTCCAGGGAGCGCGTTGCGATGGAGATATGGCGCTGCGCTTGTCTCGCTTTTTTGGGACATCGCCACAGTATTGGATGAATTTGCAGGCACTCCGCGATCTGTCCTACGCGAAATGTTCGGTTGGCGAGTCTATTGAGGCGGCTGTTGTGCCCTATGTTGAGACCGGTTCTTCGAAGAATTGACCTTACGGGTTGAGGTGAGCGACTTGGATGTGTTTTGAGCTTGCCGCGGTGGGCGATGTCAATCGGAATGCTTTCCAAATTGTATAATGCGTGATACATAAAGTGCTTTAATGTCGCATGAGTAATACAAATGCCGTCTCCAGTACTGAATGCTTCCCCCGCGGTCAAAAGAGAACTTAGAACACTAGGGGCTCGATTGAAGGCGGCAAGAATTCTCCGAAAACTGCCCATGGAATTAATCGCCGAACGGGCGGGGTCAACACGAAGCACGCTCTATCGAATAGAAAAGGGCGATCCAAATGTTCGGGTTGGCTCATATTTATTGGTGATGCAGGCGCTGGGAATTTTAAAAGGGTTTGGTGAGGTCAAAGACGCGTTAGGTGATCGACTCATTCAGGAAAGCCTTCCACAAAGGGCACGCCCCAGTGAGTGACGTTCAGGTTTTTCTCGATAGTTACGGAGCATTGCGCCGTGTTGGAACCTTGCGTCGATATTCCGGTGCGAGACGCGAGCGTGTCACCTACGAACATGACCCGCACTGGCTTACGTCGTCAGATTCCAATTTGACCCAACGATACCTCTAACGGCAGGCGTCATCGTGCCGCAGGCTCATAAGGAGATGTTTGGCACGCTAGGAGATAGCGCCCCGGACACATGGGGCCGAGAGCTGATGCGTCGCAAGGAGCGACGGCAGGCCGAACTTGAGGGGCGCCCACCGCGTGTTCTCCATGAAACGGATTATCTGCTCGGCGTGTCAGATCAAACTCGTTTGGGGGCCTTTCGGTTCAAGTTTGATGAGGGAGGTGAGTTTCAAGCTAGCAATTCGGGCGGCGTGCCAACCTTGATTGCTTTGGGTGGCCTAATTGAAGCCTCCCACAGAATTGTAAGCGGTGATGAGACCGATGAGGATTTGCGTCTTGTCTTTGCGCCCGGGTCTTCATTGGGCGGAGCGCGACCGAAAGCGTCCATTTTTGATCAACACGGCAAGCTATCGATAGCTAAGTTTCCCAAGGAGACAGATCACTATTCGGTATCACGGTGGGAAGCGATCGCGTTGGATATGGCGAAGGCTTGCGGCATCAATACCGTCGATTATGACCTGGTTTCCACCTCGCATGGCCTGGTATTTATCACCCCGCGCTTTGATCGCTTAGGCGAGCAACGCATACCGTTCATGAGTGCATTAGCAATGACCGAGCACGATGACGGCGACGATGATGCAAGTTATCTCGAAATTGTTGATGCAATCACCAACCACGGAGCGCATCCGGCGCAGGACAGAGCAGAACTTTTCCGCCGGATAGCGTTCAACATTTTGATAAATAGCACCGATGATCACTTGCGTAATCATGGGTTCCTGTGGGCAGGGCGTCATGGTTGGCAGCTCAGCCCTTGTTATGATCTAAATCCGGCTCCGGCAGCGGCACGGGTTCTCAAAACGCGCATCAATTTTGATGATGCAACGGCCTCTCTTCAGTTACTGCAGGAGGTCGCCGAGCATTTTCTGCGCCCAGCTGATGGGCTGACCATCATTCGCGAATGCGGGGGTGTGGTCCGTAACTGGCGTGACTTTGCGCACCGCCGCCAGGCTCCGGCTGCGGAGATTGACCGCATGGTTGCTGCATTTGAACATGATGATCTTGCATACGCTTTGCGACTTTGAAGTGGCGTTGAAGCACCATCTCTCTAATCGGGTATATTCAGGTATTTATTCGGGTGATTATCCTACCGCTCTTGCAAGGACGCGGGCGTTCTACCTGGTACGGCCTTCCACAGGGCTGAAAGTTGAGAGTTGACCAGGACATTGAGGACGCATATGACGCTATTGGCCGACATGAGCAGATCTAATGCCTCTCTGGTCGTGAAAACATCGGATTGAAACCGACGCGACGTACATGATGGTCAATCATTCCTTGCTAGAAAAATTTCAGCATAACTGTCCTCAAATGCCACCACCTCTAGCTCCTTCAGAGCCGCAAATTCTTTTGTGCGAGCGCGGTTCGAGAGTTGTCCATTGTTTTGGTGCAGGAAGTTAAAGAGCATGTCGATTGTCGAGGCCGGCATCTCAATGCGTTCTGTCACTTGGGCTTTGAAGCGGTCATATTTTTGTAGAAATTCGATCTCGTCGGGCAGGTCGTGTTCTATGGTTTGCTCGACGCATTCATACAAGAATTCAACATGCGGTGTTGCGTCAAAATAGCGATAAAAATCGATAGTTTCATTGAGGACTTCGACATTCATTTTGGTGGTTGGATTCCACTCGATGAGAGGCAGCAGGCGCTGGGAATATGCTTCTAGAACGTCGCGGTACTCGTCGATACGGTCCAGGATCGCCGCTGATACCGGGAAAATGAGACCGGGCGGGTTGAATTTTCGGGCTGTCAGAACGTGGTGGATCAAATACCGGTGAATTCGCCCGTTCCCGTCATCGAATGGATGGATGTAGATAAAGCCAAAAGCGAGTAT
>JAQXCQ010000113.1 GCA_029251785.1 Maricaulis sp.
GGCTCAAACCGAGCCGACCGCATGCGGGTGGTAAAGCGCCGCAAAGGTTCTTCCTTGTCCATGCCGATTACGCTGTCGTAATCGCCGCACATCCCGGCATCAGTCTGATAGGCTGTTCCTCCGGGCAGGATGCGCCCGTCAGCCGTCGGAACATGTGTGTGGGTGCCAACAACAAGACTGGCACGGCCGTCACAGAAGACACCCATCGCCATTTTCTCGCTGGTCGCCTCACCGTGAATATCGACGAGTACAGCATCCGCCACCTCACCGAGGGGAGCCGCACCAAGTTCTCTCTCGACAGTGGCAAAGACGTCATCGAGCGTTTCCATGAACAAATTACCCATCACATTCATCACCAGAATGCGTTGACCATTAGGCGCCTCAAACAAGTTTGAGCCTTTCCCGGGCGCCGCGCCTTTTGGGTAATTGGCCGGACGGATCAACCGCGGCTCGCGGTCTATGTAAGACAGAGTTTCGCGTTGATCCCAGGTATGATTGCCCATCGTCAAAACGTCAGCGCCATACTCAAACAGCTCATTGCAAATCTTCTCGGTCACGCCAAAACCGGCCGCCGCATTTTCCGCATTGATCACCACGAAATCGAGCTTCAATCGGTCCCGCAGCATCGGCAAATTAGCGCCAACAATCTTGCGGCCGGTTTTGCCGACAATGTCTCCGAAAAAGGCGATACGCATGGTCATTCACTCCGGGCCGGTTTGGGCCGCAGGGTATGGCGTTTTTTCGCCCGCTTGTCCAAACCGCCGACAGTGAGGGCTCAGGCCGCCGAACTGATCGCCGGTGTATAGTCGAGGATCGGACCCAGTGCGCGCTCTGCTTCAGCGACGGTCCAGCCCTTGCGGTCAGCGTAATCCACCACCTGGTCTCGCAAGATCCGACCCACCGCAAAATATGTGCTCTCCGGATGAGACAAATAGAACCCGCTCACCGACGAGGCCGGCATCATAGCAAAGGAATTAGTCAGACAAATGCCTGCGGCTTCCTGGGCATCGAGCAGCTGAAACAGAGTTCGCTTTTCGGAATGCTCCGGCTGTGAAGGATATCCCGGCGCCGGACGAATACCGTCATAGGCCTCTGCGATAAGCTCGTCGCCCGTGAAACTTTCCGTGGGAGAATATCCCCATTGCTCACGACGAACTTCACGATGAAGCCACTCCGCCGCGGCCTCCGCCAGACGGTCGGACAAAGCCTTGAAAAGGATCGAGGAGTAATCATCATTCTCCGCCGCAAAACCAGCCAATAGCGCTTCATTTTCGCCTGCCGTTACGGCAAAACCACCGACAAAATCTTCATACCCGCATGGCGCAACAAAATCGTACTGACACAGGTGCGGACGATCATTGTCTTTCGCTGCCTGCTGGCGCAGCCCGTACAGCGTCGCCCTGCGTGCCGCACGGGTTTCATCCTCATACAACACCACATCATCACCCATCCGATTGGCCGGCCAGAAACCACAAACCGCGCGCGGTTGCAGTAGTTTCTCGTCAACGATACGCGTCAGCATACGCTGAGCATCATCAAACAGATTGCGCGCGGCTTCACCTCGATTGGGGTCACTCAAAATCGCCGGATAACTGCCCTTAAGCTCCCAGGTGAAAAAGAATGGCGTCCAGTCGATGTATTCAATCAGATCTTCAACGGAGGGCGTAAATTTTTTCGTTCCCAGAAAGGATGGCTTGGGCGGTGTGTAATTATCCCAATCAAACGTCCATGCGTTTTTTCGGGCCTTTTCCAGCGGCAAACGGGCCTTGGCCGAACGAGCCGCAAGCCGTCGCTCTCTTATTTTGGCAAGGTCGGTTTTGACCTCGCTGGCAAATTCATCGCGAGTCTCGTCGGACAATAGTTTCGCAACCACGCCCACAGCGCGGCTAGCATCAAGTACATGGATAACCGGGGCCACATCGATAGCCGGATCAATTTTCACGGCCGTGTGCGCCGGGCTGGTTGTTGCCCCGCCGATCAATAGAGGAGTTTTGATCTCCTGCCGCTGCATCTCGGAGGCAACAAAAACCATCTCGTCGAGTGACGGTGTGATCAGGCCAGATAATCCGATGATATCAGCGTCATGCTCACGGGCCGCTTCAAGAATTTTCTCGCACGGCACCATCACGCCCAGGTCGATGACCTCGTAGCCATTACACTGCAAAACAACGCCGACGATATTCTTGCCGATATCGTGCACATCGCCCTTCACTGTAGCCATAATGACCTTGCCATTAGACTCGTCAATTTGGCCTGCGGCGGCTTTTTCGTCTTCAATAAACGGCAACAAATGCGCGACAGCCTGCTTCATAACCCGAGCGGATTTGACCACCTGCGGCAAAAACATTTTACCGGCACCAAAAAGGTCGCCAACCACATTCATCCCGTCCATCAGCGGGCCCTCAATAACATTCAGCGGTCGATCAACGAGCAATCGTGCCTCTTCGGTATCCTCGATAATCCACTCATTGAGACCATGGACCAGCGCGTGTGAGAGACGCTCTTTCACATCGCCGTCGCGCCAGCTCAAATCCCGCGTCCGTGCCGGGCCTTTGCCATCACCGCGGAATTTCTCAGCAGCCTCGAGCAGGCGGTCCGTTGAATCAGCGCGACGATTGAGGATCACGTCCTCAACCAGTTCGCGCAATTCCGGCTCGATATCGTCATAGATATCCAGCTGGCCGGCATTGACGATCCCCATATTCATTCCGGCTCTCACCGCATGATAGAGGAAAACCGAATGCATGGCCCGGCGCACGGGCTCATTGCCGCGAAATGAGAAGGAAACGTTGGAAAGACCGCCAGACACATGGCAGCCGGGCAAGGTCTCGCGAATGCGTTGCGTCGCCTCGATAAAGGCGACGGCATAATCATTGTGCTCTTCAATACCCGTCGCGACGGCGAAAATATTCGGATCGAAGATTATATCTTCCGGTGCAAAGCCCAGACGGTCGACCAGCAAATTATATGCGGTGGTACAGATTTCCACCTTACGGTCAGCCGTATCGGCCTGGCCCTCTTCATCGAAAGCCATCACGACCACGGCCGCGCCATAGGACTGGCAAAGCCGTGCTTGTTCGAGGAATTTTTCCTCACCCTCTTTCATGCTGATCGAATTGACGATTGCCTTGCCCTGAGTGTTCTTCAGGCCTGCCTCGATGACTTCCCACTTCGAGCTGTCGATCATCACAGGAACCCGCGCCACATCCGGCTCGGTCGCGATCAGTCGCATAAATGTGGTCATAGCCTCGACACTGTCGAGCAGACCCTCATCCATGTTTATATCGATGACCTGGGCACCATTCTCAACTTGCTGACGCGCCACGGAAACGGCTTCGGCATAATCGCCCTCAGTGATCAACCGACGAAATTTCGCCGAACCGGTCACATTGGTACGCTCACCCACATTAACGAAGGTGGAAACAGAGATCGTCATGTCAAATTATTCCCTGCTTCAACACGCCAGTTTGAACGGCTCAAGGCCAGACAGGC
>JAQXCQ010000129.1 GCA_029251785.1 Maricaulis sp.
CCGATCATTGAAACCCAGGCGAATGACGTTTCCGCCTACATCCCGACCAATGTGATCTCGATCACTGACGGTCAGATCTTCCTGGAAACAGACCTCTTCTACCAGGGCATCCGTCCTGCGGTGAACGTGGGTCTGTCTGTGTCACGGGTTGGTTCTGCAGCGCAGACCAAAGCGATGAAACAGGTTGCCGGCAAGATGAAGGGTGAACTGGCTCAGTACCGCGAAATGGCGGCCTTTGCCCAGTTTGGTTCTGATCTGGATGCGGCGACACAGCAGCTTCTCAATCGGGGTGCGCGTCTGACCGAGCTTCTCAAGCAGGCTCAGTTCTCGCCTCTGTCAATGGAAGAGCAGGTCTGTGTGATCTTCGCGGGTACGCGGGGCTATCTCGACAAGCTTGATCTGGGTGATGTGAAGCGCTTTGAATCTGACCTTATTCGCCATCTGCATGCCGAGCATGCTGATCTTCTCGCCGCGATCCGCGATGAGAAGAAGGTGAGTGATGGCAGCGAAGCGCAGCTCAAAGCCCTGATGGAAACATTCACCGCGAACTTCGCGTAAGGGCTACGACAGGATCTGATGATGTTTCGTCGCGTTGCAAAATTGATCGTATGCACTGTGCTTGCCCTTCCGGGTGCGCTGCAAGTGGCGCATGCGCAAAATGCAGCGGCGGACGATCTTGGCCAGCGATACTTCGTGGCGCTTCAAGTGTCAGCTTCGGCATTGGATGCACCGATGGATTTTTCACATCAGTGTTTGGTCCTGTCTCTGATTCGTGGAGATGAGGCTGATGATGTGTCGCAAAGAGTCCATGATGCTGTGAACGTGGACATATACCGCACCCGTATTATTCATCTGCTTTACCAAGGTCAGCCAGTTCCTACTCACTTTGAGTGGTTGTCCCCTGCTCTTTCCAGTGCGTCAGGCCCAGAAGAGGCGGCGGAGAATGTGCGAGCAATGATGCCTGAAGGCATGCGTCGCATCTATTTGGAAGATGCCGCAGCTGAGTTGGGTGTGCGTGATGCAGCTGGTCAAGCGTATGCAGATTGTGAGCGCCGCGTCGCGAGCTTGCCGAATTCTGAAACGTCAGTATTCGACGAGTATGCTATTTTCGTTGAGGAGAATATGTAGTTGGCTTCTCTTAAAGATTTACGCACCCGCATAGCCTCGGTGACTTCGACCCAGAAGATCACTAAGGCGATGCAGATGGTGGCAGCTGCCAAGCTGCGACGCGCACAGGAAGCCGCTGAATCGGCGCGCCCGTACGCGGAACGCATGGCGTCTGTCATGGCGAATTTGTCCACGGCCATGTCCAATAATCCGGGAGCCTCACCGCTTCTGGTTGGAACGGGCAAGGACGAAACTTATCTTCTGGTCGTCATGAGTGCCGATCGCGGACTGTGTGGGGGTTTCAACACCAATATCGCCCGCCTGGCTCGCAAACGTATTGGCGAACTGAAAGCTGCGGGCAAGACCGTCAAGGTGTTGTGCGTTGGCAAGAAGGGTTTCGACCAGCTGAAACGGACCTATGCCTCTTTGATCCTCGATTGCATCGAGCTCAAGGGCGAAAAGACGATTACCGGTGCAGTGGCCGGGCGGATCGGCGATAGAATCCAGACCATGTTCGACGACGAAGAATTTGACGTCTGCGAAGTGGTTTCCTCGGAATTTGTCTCCGTGATCTCGCAAAAGCCGCGCGCACAAACACTGATCCCGGCCGTCAATGCCATTGATGAGGGCATTGAGCGCCCTGATCTGGGCGGCGGTATTTATGATGCGGAGCCGGACGAAGAGGAAATCCTCAACGTCTTGCTGCCGCGCTATGTCACCACCGTCATCTTGTCATCACTGCTGGAAAATTCCGCCGGCGAAATGGGAGCCCGTATGGCTGCCATGGATAATGCCACACGCAATGCTGGCGATCTGAT
Organism: Maricaulis sp.; assembly: GCA_029251785.1. Classification (GTDB taxonomy): domain Bacteria; phylum Pseudomonadota; class Alphaproteobacteria; order Caulobacterales; family Maricaulaceae; genus Maricaulis. Next base: position 1,926 of record JAQXCQ010000129.1, read on the forward strand.
CGACAAGCTGAACCTTATTTATAACCGCACACGTCAGGCGCAAATTACCACGGAGTTGACTGAAATCATCTCCGGCGCCGAGGCTCTCTAGGCGAGAGGAAGAACAATCATGAGCACTCTTAAAGGCCGTATTGTCCAGATTACCGGCGCCGTCGTTGACGTCGAGTTCGAAAACGGACTGCCCCTCATCCTCAACTGTCTGACATCTGAAAACGATGGCAAGCCGCTGAATTTGGAAGTTGCCCAGCACCTTGGTGAGAA
>JAQXCQ010000144.1 GCA_029251785.1 Maricaulis sp.
AGGCGTGTGCAGTCGCTGCGCTGGACGATGAAGAGCTGCACCGCGCGGTGCCCGGCCTGGGCCATGATCGACAATTCGGCCAAGTGTTTGGCGCCGCGTGACGTGACACCATCAGGAAATTCAGCGAGGCCGGGTTGCCGGACCCAGTGGACATTTTTGACCTCGACCCAACAGGAAGGCGCGCCGTCCTTTTCCAGTAGCAAGTCGATGCGTGAATTTTCGCCGTATTTTACTTCGCGACGCAAGGAGGTGTAGCCGTTTAGCTCGGTGATGATACCAGCATTCACCGCGTCTTCGGCCAATTCATTGGCGCGGACGGGCAGGGTGCCGATCAGCGTGTCCTGGGCCTCGACGATCTCCCAGGTATATTTCAGCTTGCGCTTGGGATTGTTGGCGGGTGACAGCCACACACGGAGCCCGGGATCCTTGATGCCGGCCATCGCACCGGTATTGGCGCAATGCGCCGTGACAAGCTTGCCATCGGGCAGCTCGACATCGGCAAAGAAGCGCTTATAGCGCTTGACCAAGCGGCCTTCGATCAGGGGTTCGGCGAACTTCATAGCGTGATCTTCTCTCGTGACCTTGGCTTCAGGATTTCCTATACCGCCTTGTAAATGTTGCACGAGGATGGATGAGATGATCGATGATAATGCAGTAACAGCGGCGGTAATCCTCATCGGTGACGAAGTTCTCTCCGGCCGGACCGCCGATAAAAACCTGCAACAGATCGCACTTTTCCTGGCACCACAGGGCATTAGCGTGATTGAGAGCCGCACCATTCCTGATGTCCATGACACCATCGTCGACACGGTCAATGAGTTGCGTGCGAAGGTGACATATGTGTTCACCACCGGTGGTATCGGCCCCACACATGATGACATCACCGCGGATGCCATCGCAGCCGCATTCGATGTGGGCATCGACGTGAGGGCCGACGCGCTGGAGGTGATCGAGACTTGGTATGCCAAGACCGGTACTCCGCTTAATGAAAGCCGCAAGCGCATGGCACGCATCCCTGAGGGGGCGTCCCTGATCGTCAATCCGGTCACCGGCGCACCGGGTATTCACATGGGCAATGTGTTTGTCATGGCCGGCGTGCCTTCCATCACGCGCGGCATGCTGGAAGACGTGGCGCATCGCCTTGAAGGTGGCGCGGTGACCCAGTCGCGTTCCGTGAAAGGCGACAACCTGCGCGAAGGCGATATCGCCGTGGCGCTGGGGGAGATGCAGGAACGCTTCCCGCAGGTCTCGCTCGGCAGCTACCCGTATTTCCTCGACCTCAAGGACGGCGAAATCCGTCGCGGCACGCATCTGGTGGCCCGCGCGACGGATGCCGCGGCGCTGGACAGTGTGATCGAAGAGATTGCCGGTCTGGTTGAGGCGCTGGGATATACGGCGCAGATTGATCCGGTGGAGTAGGGGGTTTCCTCACCCGTTTACGGGGGAGAGGGACCGCCCTCAGGACTGGCCATTGGTCAGTCCAAGGACAGACTCCGCGGTGGAGGGGGGATTTGTCCAGCATCGCTGCGCTCCGCCCCCTTCAACCCCGCTTTCGCTGAAGCTACGGCGCGGCCACTTCCCCCGCGAGCGGGGGAAGAAATCCCCATATTCTAATTGCCCCGAGATTGCCCTTTTTTCGCCTGACGGTTGCGCGCTTCATGCTTAGTGTGTGCGGTGCGAGGGACAGGGAAGGGAAGATTATGACAACGAAATTGCTTGCGACCACAGCTCTGG
>JAQXCQ010000051.1 GCA_029251785.1 Maricaulis sp.
GTCAGACAATGGGTTGATGCGGCAAACCAGTTCGCTATCCTCTACCCAGACCGGTTCAATAAATGACCCGTTCATAACGCATGGCTCAAAGCCTCATACACAGAGTGTTGGACACTCCCGCGCGGAGCGCTTTTGGCTTCCTCGCTTTGCTCGGCCCCCTTCGCCCCGCCTACGCCTAGGCTTCGGCGCGGCACTTCCCCCGTGAACGAGGGAAGAAAAACTAGTCCTAGGCTTCGCCCTCACCCTCATCCTCACCCTCATCCACCACAACAATTCCGCTGCCCTCCTCATCGCCCTCGCCGGGCCATTCGGTGATGCGGTCTTCCCATTCGTCGGGGGAGACGTCTTCTTCGCTGACGACGCGGCCGCGCAGGGACATGCCGGCGTGGTGGATGGCTTCGGAATTACCGGCGACGAGTGGGTGCCAGTCATACAGCTCCTTGCCCTCGGCGATCAGGCGGTAGGCGCAGGTCTGGGGCATCCAGTCGAGTTCATGGACGTTTTTGGGGTTGAGGATCACACAGTCGGGCACGCGCTTCTTGCGGTTGGGATAATCGGTGCAATTGCACTGGTGGCTGTCAAACAACTTACAGGTCACATCGGTGTGCAGGCGCAGGCCGGTATCTTCGTCCTCGAGCTGGATCAGGCAGCATTTACCGCAATTGTCGCAGAGCGATTCCCACTCTGTTTTCGACATCTGTTGTAGAGATTTCATCTTCCAGAAAGGCTGTGTCATTGGTCTCGCCTGAATTTAGCCGTTTTGTGGATGCCATAGGAGTATTCGCAGGCATTTTGTGGGGGCGTATAGCATGTTCATGGAGCCGTATCGTGCGGATCACATGATGGAAAGACAGCAGCGCGAGCGCCGCAACCGGCTAATTGCCGGGGGCATTGTTGCGGCTGTGCTTGTGGTGAGCGTCTCTGCGGGGGCTGCGGCCTGGCATTGGGCGTTCAATGATTTGCCCGAAACACCGACCAGTGCGGCGCAATTATGGACGACACGGCGCGAGCCTTCTGTAACGCTGCTGGACATGAATGGCGATGTGCTCGCCGTGCGTGGGCCTTTATATGCGCAGGCGGTTGCGCTGGATGAATTGCCGGAACATTTGCCACAGGCGTTTCTGGCGATTGAGGATCAGCGCTTTTACGAGCATGACGGCGTCGACATGCGCGGCGTCTCGCGGGCGATGTGGGTGAATTTTCGGGCCGGGCGCTCGGTGCAGGGTGGCTCGACAATCACCATGCAGCTGGTCAAGAATTTGATCCTGTCCTCAGACCGGCTACTGCGCCGCAAGATTCAGGAAATGCGCCTGGCGCGGGATCTGGAACGATTTCTCACAAAAACCGAAATTCTCGAACTCTATCTCAATCGGGTCTATCTCGGGGCCCGTGCCTATGGCGTGGAGGCGGCGGCCGAGCGCTATTTCGCCAAACCCGCGACCGAATTGACCCTGGCCGAAAGCGCCCTGCTGGCCGCCCTGCCCAAGGCGCCGAGCCGGCTCGACCCAACGGTGAATCTTGAGGCGGCCCAGGCGCGCGCCGCGCGGGTTCTCGCAGCGATGGTGGATGCAGGGTTTATCACTGAAGCCCAACGCGACGAAGCGATCGCCGAGCCGGCTGTGCCGGCAAATTCAACTGTGGATCCAGAAGCGTCATCGCATTGGGGCCATGTGTTTGACTATGCGGTGGTTGAAGCCGGCTTTTTATTGCCCGATGACATTCCAGATTTGGTGATCGAGACGACGATTGATCCCGCACTCACCGATATCGCACAGGATGTCGTGGTATCGTCTTTGAGCGAGCAGGATGACAGCGCGCAGGTTAGCGAGGCGGCGGTTGTGTTGCTGGCACCGGATGGGGCGATCCGCGCTTTCTCGGGCGGACGGGACTATTCGGGCAGCCAGTTTAATCGCGCCATGCATGCCCAGAGACAGCCCGGATCGGCCTTTAAGCCGGTGGTGTTTACCGCGGCACTGGAAGCGGGCCTGGAGCCGTCGTCGGCGGTCTGGGATGAACCCGTGGATCTGGAAGGATGGACGCCGCAGAATTTCGGCGGCAATTATCGCGGTCTGGTGACCATACAGGAGGCCTTGCGTCGCTCGATCAATACGGTGGCGGCGCAGGTTGGCGACGATATTGGCATTGATCGCATCGTCGAGACTGGACACCGCATGGGCATAGAATCACCCCTGCCCGAGCTGCCCTCCATCGCGCTTGGGGCGGCCGAAGTGAATTTGCTGGAATTGACCGCCACCTATTCGGTCTATGCCAATGATGGCTTGCGCCGTGAACCGTATTTTATCCAGCGCATCACGGATTCTCGCGGTCAGGTTTTATTTGAACACGAGACAGAACCCGACAATCAGGTTTTGACACCAGAGATCGCGCAGGCAATGTCGACGATGTTGCAGGATGTGGTGCTGACCGGTACCGGCCGACGCTCGGCGCTGGCAGATCGCCGTTCAGCGGGCAAGACCGGCACCAGCCAATCTTTCCGCGATGCCTGGTTTGTTGGCTATACCGGCAATTATACGGCGGGTGTCTGGGTCGGGAATGACGATGATAGCCCGATGAATAATATCACCGGCGGCGGCTTACCCGCGACGGTCTGGCAAACCTTCATGACACAGGCGCATGAGGGGCTGGACGTCCTGCCACTCACCGCGACTGCACCCCGCACGCTCTCGGAACGTGACGAACGTCTGGCGGCGTATTATTCGGACTTGTCCTCATCCTTCGCCGCCTTGCTTGAGCCTGCTGAAGACGAGTCAGACACGGAACGCTGAACCAATTGCGTCAGCGCGGCGATCTCGGCTCTTAGCTGCTCCACACTGGCTTGCAGCTCGGCGCGGTCGGCATCGGCGCGATCTTCGCTCTCATGGCCTTCCTCTTCGTCCTTATTAGCCTGCAGGCTGTCGACGATAATGGCGATGAACAGATTGAGCACGGCGAAGCTGGTCAGGATGATGAATAGAAGGAAGAAGGCCCAAGCCCAGTCGTGGAATTCGCGCACCGGGTTTTGTACTTCAGTGGCCCAGCCCTCCAATGTCATGACCTGGAATAATGTGATGGCGCTTTCGCCCAGCGTGCCGAAAATATCGGGATTGGTCACACCAAACAGTTTCACAGCCATTACCGCAAATACGTAAAAAATCAGGCCCAGCACGGTCATGATCGCACCCATGCCCGGGATCGCCTTGAGCAAGGCCTCCACCACACGCCGCATTTCCGGCATCACCGAGAACAGGCGGAAGGCGCGCAGGATGCGTAGCGAACGCAGGACCGAAAAGCCGCCGGCATCGGGCATCACGGAGACCATGATCACCACCAGATCAAACAGATTCCAGCCGGAGCCGAAAAATCTGTGTCGATAGGCGATCAGCTTGAGCAGCAATTCGAAGACGAACACGCTAACGACGACATTATCGACGACCGGCAAAATGGTGATGAACCAGTCGGCCTCGATCGGGAAGGTTTCCATGCCCATCGTGACGGCGTTCAGCACGATCAAGCCAAGAATGAAGTTTCTGAACAGACCGCTTTCAATGAAAACCGTCAGTCTTGCGATGAAGCTATTGCTGCTACCAGCCATGTTGTCCCCTGAGCTCATCTGTCCTCCTATCGCCCAATGCGTTCAATTTCAACGGTGATTTGAAGGATTTGTTAGTGCGCTCTGTCCAGACTGCCTCCATGAACACGCTCATTTATGCCCTCTGCCTCGCCCTGCTCGCGCCGCTATCACACGCACTGGCCGATGATGTGCTGGATGGCTGGACGCGGCGTGGTTCGGTCTATCAGCGCATCGATATGGATGGAGTCACCCCCAATGGGTGTGCGGAAATTTGTTCGTCGGATGGTCAGTGCCAGAGCTGGGTTTGGACGCGGGCGGGGATGGAAGGCCCCTGGGAAATGTGTTCGCTGCTGTCTGCGGCACCAACAGCGAAGCGTGCTCCGGGACATATAACCGGTCTATCGCGCACCCTGACGGATCGCATCGATGAAGCGGTGACGCGCGATCCTAGCCTCCGCGAACAGGCGGTTTTGCGGGCGGCCCGATATGCCCCGCGCAATCGGACTGACAATTAACTCCAATTATTTGCATCACAGGCACCGTTTATTTACTCGATTGTGGGCATGGTGGGGCGAGTAAATCCGTCTGGAGCCCTTGATGGCGATCATCAGCAAGCTGCACAATCTGGTCGAACTGGCGCGGGAGAAATCCAGTGATCGCCGGCGCGAGCTGCTGCGCGAAGTGACGGATCTGTTCTTTGATGAGGCTCCGGACCAGGAAAGCCAGGTCTCGCAAGAGTTTGATGACGTGCTCTCCGTCTTGGCGGAGCAGACCGCCGTGGAAGCGCGGACCGAGCTGGCCGAGCGATTTGCCGAGGCACCGCTGGCGCCGCACGGGCTGGTCCTGCAGCTGGCCCAGGACGCGATCGAGGTGGCCGCGCCAATCCTGGCGAAGTCGAATGTGTTGACCGAAGACGATCTGGTCAATCTGGCGACGGAATCGGCCCAGGAGCATTTGCAGGCGATCAGTCAGCGCGAGGATGTCTCACCGAAAGTCTCCGAAAAAATCGTCCAGCACGGTAATGATAAAACGATCGCCAAACTGATTGAAAACGATGGCGCGCGCCTGTCGCGCGACACGTTTGAAACCGTGACCGCGAAGGCGGAAGTGTCGATCTCGCTGCAGGCCCCGCTGGTCAATCGCGAAGACACGCCCACCGATTTGCTTGGCGATCTGATGCTCAGTGTCGAACACCAGCTACGCGACCAAATCCTTGAGCGCTTTGCCGAGATAGACCCGGATACGCTGGAAACAGCGCTCTCCGCCTCGCGCCAACGCCGGGCGAAACGCATTGAAGACGATCGGGATCTGGAAATCGCCCGCAGCTATATTCGCAAGAAGGCCGTCCGCAA
>JAQXCQ010000174.1 GCA_029251785.1 Maricaulis sp.
CCAACCCATACATCTCTTGTCAGCCAGCAGGCCTCAGTGATCTCAAGCGGTCAAGGGCGCGCAGCGCCGCTTCGCGGGTAGACCCCTTGACCGCTTGAGATCACTGAGGCGAAGTCTCGGCAAGAGAAGTATGGTGAGGTCTGCGCGAGGCGCGACCTCTGAACTGTTTGAGGCTAGGCTATATGCTGCGCCTACAGCCGCCCGGCGATGCGCAACGCGTTCTCTTCGATCAACTCTGCAGCTTCCTCGACATAACCCGCAGCACACCCGGGCAGGGAGGTGATGTCGGAGACCGCGGCCACACGGTTTGCGACGAGGCTGTCCACCAGCGATTGTACGCGTTGGCGTACATCCGTCGGGCGGTATCCCACTGATTTGGCGATAGCATCCCAGTGGCGGGCATCAATATGGCCGGGCTTGCGGCGTTTGCCGGCTATGTTTTGTGCCAGGGTTTGTACAATGCCTGGCCAGGGAAGAACCGTGGAGACATCATAAAGCGGTGCGAGCCTGGGCTCTGCACCTACCGGCAGGAGCAAGGAATAGTTTTTTGCATGTGCGTCGGTATTGCCTACGAGAATATTGAAAATGAGCTGGTCGAGCAGGGCGAGCGCGTCGATGGATGGCAGGTGGCGACCCGTATTAAGTAGAGTGGCGAGGTTGAGGCCGGGCACCGAACCCCGCTCATATTTGCGGCCGGGCGGAACACCATTGGCCTGGGCGAAGTCCTCCTGGTGAACCCGTTGCATCCCGCCATTCCTCCCGATGCGCCGGTCATAGCGCAACACACATATCGCCCTGCGCTTGCGGGCCTGAACAAGGGTCACCTCGGCCGAGCTGATGCCGGCGGCGCGGGCCAACCGCAGGCAATAGATTTCATTCTCGACTATGCCAGGCAATAGCGCATTTTCGGGTTTCAAGATGACCGTTGATGGCGCGCCATTGAGTGGCACGGCCAGAATGTCTCCCTTGCCTGGAAGCCGCAGGACTGGGTGACCATTTGCGTCTAGCACGGCCAGCGCGGTTTTCTTTTGGCCGCCCGCAAGAGAAACCCGCACGCCCTCAGCGCCGACTAGCAAGGGGCGACGGCCCAAATCCTCGAAATGCTGTTCCAGCGCCGTTTCGGCGTCATCAGTGCGGTAAAATTCGGTCAGTGGCGTGTAGGCCCAGTCCTCACGCTTTGACGGAATGTCAAAGGACAAGGCTCCAGCCGTATCGCCACCGATTTCCCGTAGCACGGCAAGCGCGTCGCTTTGACTAAGGCCCAGTGAGCGCGTGAGCACACGTAATTGCTCTTCTTCCGGCAGCAAATTGGCGAGCCAGGGCGAGATGATGTCGGTGGGGTATTGGCCGGCTTTCAGGGGAAGGGTCTGTGACAGCGCAAACGCCCCCTTGGTCGCCAGCCATTTATCCGCATAGGAAAAACTCAGCGCGCCATCGTCCGCGACGGCAATTTGCCCGACCAACAAATCATCAAACCAGACTTGAACGTCATCACTCACGAATAATCCCCAAGATCATAACCCTCATTCGTGCTGTTCTCCTCGGCGTCGGGCGCGTCTGCTTGATCGTCGAGCAGTTCACCCGGGCGAATTCGCAAGGCCTTTGCGATCCGGAAGAGGCTACTGACGCGCAGATCGCGCTTGCCCGTTTCGATGAGTGAGAGGGCGGATGCACTAATGCCGTTCAGGCGTGCCAATTCGTGCAGGTTTAAACCACGGCCCTCGCGGGCCTTACGGATTCTGGCACCGACCTCAGCGAGGCGCAGGTTTTTGTGATCGTTGGTCATGATGACTGTTGCAATTTACCGAATGCGATAAATCTAGATTAAAACGGGGCATTATGCAACAAATTTTATCGAATAGGTAAAGTTGGTGGAGAAAGGAAGGGACCAATCCTAAGCCGCCATATCCTTACTAAGTGGGCGCCTGTCGCAATTCAGTTCAGCAGCTTCCGACAAAGGATATGATTGTCCGTCCAGGGCAAAAAGAACTCATCCCTATCCAAAAAACGAATGGAATCTAGACAAGCGGATGGCCGGATTGAATCAACATTTGCTTGAATTGAAAGACGAATTTCGAACGGCCTTGTGCCCATATTACTGAAAGAAATCTCTTCGCTACTCAAAACGCATTGATCTCGCGAGGGGCAGTCATCGTGCAGCTCTTGAATATGCGATGCCAAATACAAAACTAGAGCCAAGTCATCATCCAGTTCGTCCTGGCCAATAGATAACGTCACCAGACGGGCGAGCCGAACTGGCTGTGTATCTGGCAAATCGCCGATATGCCTACTCACAAACAAGGCGTCCTCGAACTGGCCAATTACTAAGTATTCGCACCGTTCCCGACAGCTGACATACATTGCTCTAAACTTTGCGTCATGTACGGGAAGCACCGGCCCACGATAGTTCATCAATTCATCAGACAAATGGGCGAATGGGTCAATTGCCTGAAGTTCGGCAATCAATTCAGCATCGCGTCGATCCGCGCATCCCGTCGCGATCAGAGTCAAAATCAATAATAAATGTCGCATCTAGCTCTCCAACCCATACATCTCTTGTCAGCCAGCAGGCCTCAGTGATCTCAAGCGGTCAAGGGCGCGCAGCGCCGCTTCGCGGGTAGACCCCTTGACCGCTTGAGATCACTGAGGCGAAGTCTCG
>JAQXCQ010000185.1 GCA_029251785.1 Maricaulis sp.
ATAGACGCGGTCCTAGTCGGTCAATGCTGGACACAAACTTTCTTCCCCCGCCCGCGGGGGAAGTGGCCACGCCGTAGCTTTAGCGAAGGCGGGGTCGATGGGGGCGGAGCGCAGCGATGCGAGCGCCACATTCCCCCCTCCACCACTTCGTGGTCCCCCTCCCCCGCGAGCGGGTGAGGAAAAACACCGCTAATCCCGCTTCACCCATCCCGGCACAAAGCCCGGTGTGCGGGCGACATAATCCGCATAGTCCGGGCGGGTCTGGTGGAGGCCTTTTTCCAGGAGGGCTGCGCCGGACCATTTGGCCAGTGTCCAGGTGAGAAAGATCGGGCCGATGGCCGTCCACCAGCCAGCGCCACTGGAAATCGTCACCAGCCAGATCCCCCAGAAAACGCAGGCATCACCGAAATAATTCGGGTGCCGGGTGAAGCGCCACAGGCCGCGATCCATCACCTTGCCAGCATTGGCGGGATCGGCCTTGAAACGCGCAAGTTGCCAGTCGCCAATGGTCTCAAACAAAAAGCCGACGACAAACAAACCGGTCCCGAGCCAAACCGTCAACGTCCACGTCACAGGACCGGACGCTACAGCGTGTTGGATCGGCAAACTAACCAGCCAAAGCAGAACGCCCTGCATACCGAAGACAAATAGCAAGGTGAACACATGCACATTCATCTTGCCGGCACGTTCTCGGATCGCCTTATACCGGCGATCCATCCCCTCACCTAGCCAGCGCCCAAACAGATGCACACTAAGGCGTACACCCCAAATCACCGCCATAAGTGCCACCAGGTTACCGCCCATCAGCGATTGCCCCGACAATACGGCACTCGACACCGCCATAACGATAAAGCCGAGCGGCCAGACACCATCAATAAAGGACGGATCGTCGCGCCACACTGAAACCGGCCACAAGACCAGCATGACGGCCAGCATGATGGCCAAATTCGGCAGATAAAGGCTTAGTGCTTCTGTCATCTCGCAATCCTCCTAGGGCAAACGAATCCGTTCAACCATGTCCTGAACATCTTTCGGCGGCGCCGGCGTCATCAAGGACACAGATACAGACACCACAAAACTGATCATCATCCCGATCGTGCCGAAACCTTCCGGTGAGACGCCGAGGAACCAGTGTTCGGCATTATTGGGAACCCAGCCAAAAATCTTATAGACGAGTATATAGGCCGCGGTCACAGCCAGCCCGGTACTCATGCCGGCAATCGCGCCCTCACGTGTCGCGCGCTTCCAGAAAATGCCGAGCAGGATCGCCGGGAAGAAACTCGCAGCCGCCAGGCCGAAGGCCAGCGCGACCACGGAGGCAACAAATCCCGGCGGATATATTCCCGCCAGCATGGCGATCCCCACAGCCCCCGCCGCCGACAGGCGCGCGATGAGGAGTTCGCGTTTTTCCGACATGTCCGGCATCAGCACTTTCTTGCACAAATCGTGGCTGATCGATGAGGAAATGACGAGCAACAGGCCCGCCGCCGTCGACAGGGCCGCGGCGATGCCACCGGCCACCACCAGTCCGATCACCCAGCCGGGTAGATCGGCAATCTCCGGATTGGCCAGCACGAAAATATCGCGGTTAAGCGTCGTCACTTCATTGGTCTCAGGGTCCGCTGTGTATTGCACACGGCCGTCGCCATTCTTGTCCTCGACACCGAGAAGCCCTGTGCTCTCCCAGCGGTGAAACCAGTCCGGTGTCGCCTGCTCGCCCTCGACCACCAAGCTCTGATCATAAACGCTGTCATTGACAGTCTCGATGAAATTCATTCGCGCAAACACCGCTACAGCCGGGGCCGTGGTGTAGAGAATGGCGATAAACAACAACGCCCAGCCCGCGGATTTGCGGGCGTCAGATGCCTTGGGAACGGTGAAGAAACGAATGATCACATGTGGAAGTCCCGCCGTGCCTGCCATCAAGGCCAGCGTGATTGCAAACACATCGAACATGCCCTTTGAGCCGTCGGTGTATTCGTTGAAACCCAGCTCGGTCAGCATCCCGTCCAGTTTTACCAGCAAAGGCGTTCCGTCGCTGGCATCACCGATCAGGCCGAGTTGTGGAATCGGTGAACCGGTCAGCTGCATCGAGATGAAAATCGCCGGGGTCATATAGGCAAAGATCATCACACAATACTGCGCCACCTGCGTGTAGGTAATCCCCTTCATACCGCCCAGCCCGGCATACATCAGCACCACCAGCCCGCCGATCACGACACCCGCCTCAACCGGAATTTCCAGGAAGCGCGAGAACGCAATACCAACACCCTGCATTTGCCCTGCGATATAGGTGAAGGAGATAAAGATCGCACAGATCACCGCCACCACGCGGGCCGTGTCGGAGTAATACCGGTCGCCAATAAAGTCTGGCACGGTGAATTTCCCGAACCGACGCAGATACGGGGCCAGCAGCAGCGCCAACAACACATAGCCGCCCGTCCAACCCATCAAGAAAACCGACCCGTCATATCCGGAAAACGCAATCAGCCCTGCCATCGACAGGAATGATGCGGCGCTCATCCAGTCCGCAGCCGTCGCCATGCCATTGAACAGAGGCGGCACATGATGACCGGCGACGTAAAATTCGTCCGTCGTCCGGACCCGGGCAGCAATGGCGATACCAATATAAAGTGCAAAGGATGCGACGACGAAGACCGTCGTCCAGATCATGGAATCGCTCAAGACGAGTCTCCCGCATCATCGGAGACCGGGTCAACACGATCGCCAGTGAAGCGTGCTTCAAGTTTGTCGGCCGCGTGCGCATAGTAGAAAATTAGGATCACAAACACGAAGATCGATCCTTGCTGGGCAAACCAGAACCCCAGCGGCGCACCCCCGATCGAAAATTGATCGAGAAACGGACGCAATAGAATACCCGCTCCAAAGGACACCGCAGCCCAGATACCCAGCAAACTTGCCATCAATCGCAAATTGGCACGCCAATAGAGCTGCGCGTCCGTATCTTTTGGATCCGTATCTATGCTCATCATGTTTCTCCCCTGCCCGCATCCGGCGCGGACATTGCAAACAAAACGTTAACGGACCCCGCTTTGTAGCGAAATGGGTCGTCAGGGGAAATGGCGGAGAAAATCATGGCATCGGCAACGCATCTGACAGAAGAAGAAAACCGCGCGATGCGCGTCCTCTGGGACCGCGGTGCCGCCTCGGCGACCGAATTGGCCATGGCGATGTCGGGTCATGATCGCATGGCTCACAGTACCGCCCTCGAGCTGCTCAGGCGCCTGCGCGAAAAAGGCGCCGTTGAGCGTCATCGCAGCGGTGGCCATATCACCTATCGTCCCCAGCTCAATCGCGAGACCGCGAAGAGCCACACCCTGGGTCGCATTTTGGGAAATATCGCTGACGGGAGTGGCCAGGGCCTTGGGATGGTTGTCCTTCGTGACAGCGATTTCGACCCACAGGATTTGGCAGATTTGCGCGCAGAACGCGAAGAAAAGGCCGCCGCCAAAAAACGCCGGGACTTGGGTCACTAATCCGATCGCCCGAGCGGATTTCTGCAAGACCGGCCGACCCTCCATTTCCTCCGGCCCACCCACGCCGGAAAAAACGCTCTATTTCGAAAGCGAAACAATCCAAAATATTATCTATATAACAAAGGCGAAGCCACAAAAACCATGGCTATACGGCGACAAAACTGCCGGCACCGGCCTCGTCCCCATTCGCTTGAAAGACACCAAGAGGCCCCTTTAATCCGGCCATCTGCGAATATTGGCAGCGCCACATACCGCTTTGGGCTTGCCTGCAAGAAGCCCTGACCGATAAGATCATCGCGGGGAATTCGGGGCCGATGAGCCGCCGCCGGATGTAAACGAGTATCGGAGACTGGCATGGCTACAAAAGGAAAGATCAGCCGGAGATCATTCCTGTCCCGCGTCACCGGGGCCGCCGTTACCACAGGGGCCTTCGCAACCGTCACGGGGTTCGCCCGCGCCCAGCAATCGTCACCGGAAAATCAGGAACCCTATTTCGATACGGACGAGTCTGACGAGGCCCAGATTTGGTCAGGCCTCACCGACCGAGATTTCGGCGAAACCAGCGATCTTGCTGAATATGGGCGCGGAACCTTCACCGGTCGCTCCGATGAGGATTCCGGTTCAAACACACGCGAGAGCGACCTGCCCGGTTATGCCGAACATGTTCGCACCCACCTGACAGATCACGATAGCGGGGCCAAGGCCGACCGTGCCGGCTATGGACGTCAAAGTCGAACCGGTGTCAGTGATGCGGATTCAAATTCACCCATCAATACTGCTGACCGCGCTGGCTTCGGCGGCCAGCCACCAGAGTTATGCTCGGATATCGATGCCGCACCTGCCACCGATGCAATCGGTGCGGGCCGCTATTGCGAGAATGCACTGGAGCCAAGTGAGTTTGGCGGGGCCACGCCAGGCAATCGCCCGACTGAGCGACCGAACCGGCGTCGATAGGCTTTCGCCTAAGCTTTCGCTCGCTCGATCGATTCCATGATCAATTGCTGCGCTTTGCTTGCATCGCCCCAGCCACCGACCTTGACCCATTTATTGGGCTCGAGATCTTTATAGTGTTCGAAGAAATGCGTGATCCGCGCCAGCAATGGCTTCTGGATATCTTCAACACTTTTGATGTCGTCATAAAATGATGTCAGCTTGTGATGTGGAGCGGCGAGAATTTTTTCGTCCAGTCCACTTTCATCTTCCATCATCAGCACACCGATCGGGCGGGCGCGCACAACACAGCCCGGCATCAGCGTTGTCTGACCCAGCATCATCACATCGATGGGATCACCATCTTCCGACAGTGTGTGTGGCATGAAGCCGTAATTACACGGATAACGCATCGGCGTGTGCAAGAAGCGATCGACAAACACCGCGCTCGACGCCTTGTCCATCTCATACTTGACCGGCTCACCACCCACCGGGACTTCAATGATCACATTGATATCTTCGGGCGGGTTCTCACCCAGTGAAATCTTGTCGATGCGCATTTTGGTGTTCCTTTGATGCCAAGCGCGGCCCTCATAGACCCAACAGTTCACCCTGCCAACGCATTTCTTGCACACGTGAACACGAAAATTTCAGCGGCCATTTCAACAATTACGGTTACTACGTATGGGAAATGTTCCTGACGCGGGTGTATACTCCCACCGACCCGACAAAACAGAGCGATAGCACGTGAACCACGTTTCGACATCTATAGGCCCACGCCCCCTCATCGACACATTCGGTCGTCAGATCACCTATCTGCGTTTGTCGGTGACGGATCGATGTGATTTGCGCTGTGTCTATTGCATGAAGGCGAGGCCTGAATTCCTGCCCAAATCCGACCTGCTCAGCCACGAAGAATTGACTCAGGTTTGCGATGCATTCATCCGGCGTGGCGTCACAAAAATTCGCATCACGGGCGGCGAGCCGCTCGTTCGACGCGATATCGCCAACCTCATCGACAATCTCGGCAACCGTCTGGAAACGACGGGATTGGACGAAATTTGCCTGACAACCAATGCCACGCAATTGCCACGCTACGCCAACCAGCTCGTCAGTGCCGGCGTCAAACGTATCAATGTCTCACTCGACACGCTGGATGAAGCAAAATTCTCTGAACTGACACGCGGCGGCAAATTAGCCGCGACGCTGGATGGTATCGACGCCGCCGACCGAGCAGGCCTGAAAATCAAGATCAACGCCGTCGCCCTAAAGGGCGATAATGAACACACACTGCATGAGCTGATCGAATGGGCTCATGGCCGCAAATTCGACGTCACCCTGATCGAAATAATGCCGATGGGAGAGGTCGATGCCGAACGGTCTGACCAATTCCTGCCACTCTCCGTTTTGCGCGAACGTTTTGCGCAACATTGGTCGATGACCGATCTACCCGACACCACGGGCGGACCATCGCGCTATGTGCGCATCGACGAGACCGGTGGTCGGCTGGGCTTTATCACGCCGCTCACCTCGAATTTTTGTGCCGGATGCAATCGTGTCCGGGTGACCTGTACCGGCCAGCTCTATATGTGCCTGGGACAATCTGGCTCACTTGATTTGCGCGGCGCTTTGCGCGCAGGTGGTGCTGACGCGCTGGACGCCTGCCTCGATGAAGCCATGGCCATCAAACCCAAGGCCCATGACTTCAACATCGATCGCGGATCCGCCCCGGCGGTCGATAGGAATATGTCACACACCGGAGGCTGAACCCTGGCCCTGACGTTAAAATATTTCGCCGCCCTGCGTGACCGCATGGGTACGGCATCCGAAGAGATCGACCAGGCTGGAGAGATCACCACGACCGACGCGCTGATCGCTTGGCTCAATGCACGTGATGAGGCTGGTCAGGCGCTGACCCACCCTTCCGTACGCCTGATCATAAATGACGAGATCGCCCCCGGTTGCTCTGTGCTAAAGCCCGGCGATACCATTGCCTTTTGCCCCCCCTTTTCCGGAGGCTGAATGCCCCCCCTCATCCGCATCCAAACCGAAGCGTTCGACAGCGGAGACCTGCTCAATTCGCTGGCGGGAGCCGAGGCCGAATGCGGCGCTGTCGCCAGCTTTCTTGGCCAGGTCCGAGGCGGTAAGGATTTGGTCGCGCTGGAGCTGGAACACTATCCCGGCGTCACAGAGCAAGCGTTAGCTCGTATTGCCAGCCACGCCATCAGGCGCTGGTCGCTTGGCCAGGCGATAATCATTCATCGTGTTGGTCGCATGGAAATCGGCGCGCCGATCGTTTTCGTCGGGGCCAGCGCTCCGCATCGCCGCGCCGCCCTTGATGCCGTCAGCTACATGATCGACGTGCTGAAAACCCAGGCTCCGTTCTGGAAGAAAGAACATCTCACTACCGGGTCGCGCTGGGTCGAAACCCGCGCCGACGATGATGCTGCCGCCGCAAAATGGCTCAATGAGAAACAGGATGAAATCGCATGACTGACGCCCCAGAAACAGTCGGCTTCGCCATCATGACCGTCTCCGATACGCGCGACACCAAGACCGACAAAACCGGTCCATGGTTGCGCGAGGTCATCGCAGAAGACGGGCATGCCATCATCGACCACGCGATCATCGCCGATGATATCGCGTCCATTCAGGCGCAACTCAAAACCTGGATCGCCGACCCAAATATCCACGCGGTCATCGCCACTGGCGGTACCGGCCTGACCGGTCGCGATGTCACACCGGAGGCCTTCAAGCCACTTTATGACAAGGAGATGGATGGCTTTTCCGCCGTCTTCCACAAAGTCAGTTATGACTCCGTCGGCGTCTCGACCATTCAGTCCCGTGCCACCGCGGGTATTGCCGGTGCCACTTATCTATTTGCCGTGCCTGGTTCGACAGGCGGCTGTAAGGATGCTTGGAACAAGGTTTTGAAATACGAGTTCGATTCCAGCCATCGGCCGTGCAATTTGGTCGAAATGATTCCCCGTTTGAGCGAGATTTAACGCCATGCCCGCCGAAGAATCGAAACCAGCTAACAACGCGCCAACCCTGACCCACCAGGATAAGGATGGTCGCATCCGCATGGTTGATGTCGGTGACAAGCAAACAACATCGCGCCGCGCCATCGCCCGCGGACGTGTCACCATGTCCCGCGCGGCTTTCGAGGCCGTCCGCGACGGGCAGGGCCCCAAAGGGGATGCGCTCGCAACTGCCGAACTGGCGGGCATTATGGGGGCCAAGCGAACCTCGGACTTGATCCCGTTATGCCACCCCTTGCCGCTCACCAAGGCCAAGGTGAAGATCACGGCGGAAGATCATTCAAATTCCTTTCAGATCGAGGCTGGCGTCCGCACCGACGGTAAGACCGGTGTGGAGATGGAAGCGCTCACCGCAGTTTCTGTCGCGGCATTGACGCTCTACGACATGGTCAAGGCGATCGACAAGTCGATGTGTATTTCCGACATCGTCCTGGTTGAAAAAATCGGTGGCAAGTCTGGCCGCTACACACGCGACGCAGAATTACGGGATGAAACGTCATGATCACAGTGGACGAGGCGCGCGCGGAGATTCTCGCCGCATTGTCGCCCTGTGGACTGCAATCCATACCCAGCCAGCAGGCCGCCGGTCACACGCTGGCGATCCCTCTTATCGCCGCGCGCACCCAGCCTCCCTTCCCGGCCTCCGCCATGGATGGCTATGCTGTGCGCTCTGAAGACCTCTCCGACACACCGGCGGTTTTACATCTCCAGGGCGAAGCCGCCGCCGGCCACGCACATGCCGGTTGCGTGGCCCCCGGAACCGCCGTCCGCATTTCCACCGGAGCGCCCGTGCCCGCCGGGGCCGATCAGGTCGTCATCCAGGAGAACACAACACGCGACGGCGACAGGCTGACCCTCAAAGACACGCCCCGCCCATCCTCCAATATCCGCCATGCGGGTACAGATTTCTCAGACGGCGATACTTTGCTGCCCATCGGAACACGCCTCAACCCGACGGCCATCGCGCTCGCAGTCGGAGCCGGGGCGATCCAGCTCGAGGTTTATCGCCGCCCCCGCATCGGTATTTTGTCGACCGGCGACGAATTGGTCGAACCCGGCGAAACCACCGCCGACTCGCAAATCATCAATTCGATATCCCGCGGCCTCGACGGGCTTGTTCGGCAATGGGGCGGCGAGCCGGTCTATTTGGGCATAGCCCGCGACACACCCGAAGATGTCCAGGATAAATTGGCAACCAGCGCCGGTCTGGACCTTTTGGTAACAATCGGCGGGGCTTCGGTTGGCGATCACGACCATCTTCGCTCTACCTTCGCCGCTATGGGCGGCACGCTGCTCTTTGAAAAAGTCGCCGTCAAACCGGGCAAGCCCACCTGGTTTGGCAAGCTTAAGGGTGTCCACTGCCTTGGCCTGCCGGGTAATCCCGTCTCAGCCTTTGTCACCGCCCGCCTGTTCTTGAGCGCGGCGATGGCCAGCCTGTGTGGTCGGCCACACACGATCGCCTTTCAGAACGCCACACTGGGGATCGATCTTGAGGCCAATGGCCGTCGTGAGATCTATATTCGCGGCGCGCGCAGTCCTGGGGATGGTTCCGTAGCTCCACTGGTTCAGCAAGATTCGTCCGCGCTCTCGGCATTGGCCCAATCCGACATTCTAATCCGACGGGTCATCGACGCACCGGCTGCCGCGGTGGGCGAGACGGTGGAAGTCCTGCCCCTGGACTGATCGCCTAGGCTTGATTTGTCCCCTCATGACGCCGGACTTCTTTTGCGTTAGGCTTAATTAGTAGCGTCCTGAAAGGTTTTGCTTTGGATTCAACATCCTCCCGGTTTTCCGACCCGATCCAGAAGATCACGATCGTCGACACATTGGCCCGACGCATCCGCAAACGTATCTTGCACAATGAATTCACCGCCGGCGAACAATTACGCCAGGAAGCCCTCGCCGATGCCTATGGTGTCAGCCGCATGCCGATCCGCGAGGCTCTGCGCCAGCTCGAAGCTGAGGGCCTGGTTATTTTCAATCCCCATAAGGGGGTGATCGTCAGCGCCATGTCGCTGGCCGAGGCGGAGGAATTATTTGATCTGCGCCTGTTGATCGAGCCCGATTTAATCACCCGCAGCACCCGGATGGCGACACCCAAGGATCACCGGGCGGCGCGCAAGGCGCTGGATATCTGCAATGACACCTATGACAATGGCGACATAACCCATTGGGGCGAAACCAATTCCGCCTTTCATGAATGTCTTTACCGCCCGGCAGGTCGCACCCGCTCGCTTGGTTTGGTGCAGTCGCTCAATGCCAATATTGACCGCTATGTCAGGCTGCAGCTCAGCCTCGATGACCAGGCCCCCGAGCAGGCCCACCGCGAACACGACGCGCTGTTTCAACGCTTCCAGAGCGGCGATGCCGACGGAGCCCGCGCCGCCCTCACCACCCATATCGCCGTCGCCCGCCAAAAACTGATCGACGCCCTGCAGGACCGGGTAGAGCTGGAAGACTGAGCAGGCTGAACCCAACCAGGGTGCCGCGTTAAAAGTCGTACCGGGCCAAAGCGCCCGCCAACCGCTTGCGCAACGTGTCCGATGAAAACGGAAAAGACGCAAAAAACAGGGATTGGTTGGCATCGGGTCGTCGCTTACGAATATGGCCAGCCCAGCGCTCCGCCCGCTCCCGGCTGCCATTCAGTGAGCAGGCAATCAGGGCAATCATATCGATCAAATAATGCGCACCCGGTGTACGAGCGGCCTCCTCGGCATGCAGCTCCGCGTCCTCATAATCCTCATCGATGACCAGCGACAAGGCCCGGGCCGCACGCATGGCGTAGAGCAATGGGTCCAGCGGACTGAGCTCAAGGGCCGTATCCACATGCCGGAAAGACGCCTCGGTTTGACCGCCGAGCAAATCGGCGAAGGCGTGCGAGTAATGACCCTGCGAGTAATTCGGATTCAGGGTGATTGCCCGCCCCAGCCATTGCGTGCTGTTTTCCAGCTCGCCTTGCAACATCAGGGATCGACCCATGGCAAAGTTCACAAACGGGTCAAGAGGGTCCAGATCAACGCCGCGCTCGGCCTGTTTGCGAGAATCCTGCAGCGCCTCTTTCCGGCTCGGGCCATAGCGCAGAAAGGCTGTCTGGAAATAGGTGAAAGACAAACCCGCATGGGCCCGGGCAAAATCGGGGTCCTGTGCGATCGCACGCTCGAAATGCGTCGAAGCCGCCTCATTATCCGCCTGGTTGAACCGATACATATATTGCAGGCCCAGGTGATAATTGGCCCAGGAATCAAGGTTTTCCGAACCACACAGGCGCGCCCGACTGGCTTCGACCAGCGGGATATGTATCTCAAGAGATGAGACCACCTTATTAACAATATCCGCCTGAATTTCATGCACATTCCGGCTCGCCCCAGCAAACCGTTCACTCCAGATGATCGCCCCGTTTTGCGTATCGCAGAGCTCCGTCGTGACGATAATGTCCGCCCCCCGGACCTCCACCGTCCCCGCCATCAAATAGCGTACCCCCAGCGCCTTGCCGATGGCGACCGGGTCTTCTCCAACCGCCCGGAAACGGAAGGTCGAACCGCGCGCGATCACCATCAACCAGCGCAGACGCGACAGGGCCTGGATCAAATCATAGGGGATGGCATCGGCATAGATCGCACTAGATGTTTCCGGCCCCAGAAACTGAAACGGCAACACCGCAATCGACGGCTTGCCGCTGTCTATCGGGCGGTCCGCCGCCACTTCCGGTTCAACAGCGAGCACTGGAACGGCACAGTCCGCCGTTGAAGCTAGCTCACGCACCTCGGCCACAAAGCGAAACCCCTGCCCGTGAACCGTGCGGATCCGGCATTGTTTTCGCCCGTCATCATCAACCGCTTCACGCGCCAGCTTGATCGCATTCGAGACAGAGGAATCGGAAACCGCCCGGCCCTCCCAGACACTGTCGATGATTTGATCCTTGCTGAGCAATTGCTCCCGGCTCTCAACCAGCAGGCGCAGCAGATGAAAGACCTGAGGCTCAACCGCGACAAGATCGGCACCCCGGGTCAGCTCAAACCGGTCCGTGTCGAGCGCAAAACCATCGAAAAGGTATTTCATCTCATAACTCTAGCTCTTGTTTATCCGGCAGTACCAGATTTCAGCAAATCCTCATGAAATCCTCAGACATCCCTCAAGCTTGCTGTCCCTATTGGCCCTAGCTTGCCGGTCAATATCAGCAATATGGAGCTTGAAATGTCAGATCACTCTCGTCGTCTATCGCCCGCCATCTGTCTTGCCGCCCTACTGGGTCTGTCGACAGCAATCGCCGCCCCGTCCCTCGCCGATGACACAGAATCCGCCGCCGACAAAATCGCCCGGGCCCTTACTGCGGCCCCGTCCGATATCACCGACAATGCCACCATCATGGATGTCGATGGCACCATTTTACGCGAAGGCGACAATGGCTGGGTTTGTCTGCCCGGTGTCGGTCTGATCCCCGGCGACGAGCACCCGATGTGTAATGATCAGGTCTGGATGGACTGGATGGCCGCCGCGGCCAATGGCACTGAATTTTCAACAGATGTGGTGGGCGTGTCCTACATGTTGGCCGGCGATGCGCTGGTCAATAACGACAACCCGATGGCGACCGATCCCAATGATGGTGGCGTCTGGGTCCAGGACGGACCTCATTTGATGATGCTCTTCCCCAATATGGACATGGTCTCCAACCTGCCCCGCGACCCGTTTGTTGGCGGACCCTATGTGATGTGGGGCGACACACCGATGGCCCATGTCATGGTGCCAGTTGAGGCCAAAGAAGCGCCAGAATAGTCGCAACTCCATTCAGCAATGGGGCCGGTTTTACAATCGGTCCCGATTGCGCTCGCATATGCTCAGCAAAGTTCGAGGCCCCAAATGACATCCACCCCTGAAACCTG
Organism: Maricaulis sp.; assembly: GCA_029251785.1. Classification (GTDB taxonomy): domain Bacteria; phylum Pseudomonadota; class Alphaproteobacteria; order Caulobacterales; family Maricaulaceae; genus Maricaulis. The sequence continues at coordinate 12,349 of JAQXCQ010000185.1, forward strand.
TGACGGCGGTTGTGGCTGCGGTTCTGTCCGCTACCGCATCGAACCGGAACCCCTGATCGTGCATGCTTGCCATTGTCGTTGGTGCCAGCGCCAGACCGGCACCGCCTTTGCGCTGAATGCCCTGATCGAGGCCTCGCGGGTCACCCAGCTGAGCGGCGAACTCGAGAGCATCGACACACCCTCCCCCAGCGGGCGTGGCCAGACCATCGTTCGCTGCCCAACCTGCAAGGTCGCGGTTTGGAGCCATTATTTCATGGGCGGCCTGAAGGAACGGGTCTGTTTCATTCGCGTCGGAACCCTGGACAATCCCGACAGATTGCCGCCCGACGTCCACATTTTCACCTCCACCAAACAGCCCTGGGTAGTCCTGCCACCAGACGATTACGCCGTCGCCGAATTCTACGACATTGCAACCACCTGGAAGCGCGACAGCCTGAAACGGCGCGCCGCCCTGGAAAAGGCGATGGCATACACGCCCTGACCTGATGGATCGAGGTGTTAAACCAAGCTCGCTTCCACCAACGCATTCATCGCGACTGACAGCCGCGCGATGATCGCGTCTTCGGTGACCGATATGTTGGCGCTCGGGCTTTGCTCTGGATACAGGACGGTTTCCATGGCGGTGCTGAGAATGATCAGCATCATGGTTTCAGCCAGCGCCTCGCGATCTTCAATTTGGCCGTCTCGATCGATCAGATCAGCAAATTGAGCGTAAATTTTCGAGCGCTCCGGTCCGGATGCAACGGGCACAATTTTACTGTTCAGCCGACTATTGAGATGCAGCGCCCGGATCAGACCGCGATGGTCATGGAAGAACGCGAAAACGCTCCCTACCAGCCCGCCAATGCGTTCCGCCACGTTCGGTGAATGGAGCGCCTCTACGTCCGGAAGCGAAGCCGTCCAGCGCAAAAAGATGCGGTCATACTCTTCATACAGCACCGGCAGCAGCGCTTTTTTACTCTTGAACCGTCGGTAGAAATTCCCGACCGCCATGCCCGCGCGCGACGTAATATCGCCAATCGCTAATTCTTCGAAATTCGATTCCTCCAGCAATTCCAGCGTGGAAGCGATGATCCGACGTTGTGCATCCCGACCGGGAGCGAGGCGGGGTTCAATGACATTTGTCGGAGGGCGCTTGACTTGTGAAACCATATTCACATAATACCATGTGAATTCGAGTTCACAAGTGATTTAGCAAGTCTTATGCACAACAAACAAACATCAGAATCGTCGGGCACCATTATTCCGATCGCCATTCTATCGCTCGCCAGTTTTCTTCTGTGGTCGATTTTCGCGCGCGACTTCACCCCGGACTTCATAACTAATGCCGGCGAATTGACGCGCTATCTGTTTGTGAAGGGCATATTTGTCGTCGCCTTCATTGTGCTGCTAGCCCGAACCGGAACGCTTGCAGCGGCCGGCTTCAATCGACCGATACGCCCTCACAGCATTTTGTGGGGTGCGCCCTTTATTGGCCTCGGCTTCATGATCTTCGGCCCGGCCCTTCAGACCGGCTTGGAAATGTCGGCCGCCAATATGATGGGATGGATCGTCGCCGTCATTCTGATCGGAATTTCCGAAGAGGGCCTCTTCCGCGGGATTGTTTACAGAGCGCTGGCCGGAACCAATCTTTGGCTCAAGGCGGCGATAACCTCGGTGGCATTTGGCAGCGTTCATTTATTGGGATTATGGACGGATTTGGATCCCGCTATCGTGCTCGCCCAGTCCGCTTTCGCTGCATCGGTTGGCCTGGTTCTATTCAATGTCCGCCTCTCCGCCGGATCGGTCTGGACGGCCATTTTTCTGCACGCCTTGTTTGATGCCACCGCGATAATTCCAAGCGGCGGTATCGGTGAAATGCTGGCCGACCCGGCCGTGCTGGTGCCCCAAATGCTCGTTATGACCGCCGTTTTTTTGCTCTGGGGTGGGGTGAGCCTGTTCTTTCTGTCCAGAAAACAAAACCTCACACCCGCGCTTGCCGTCTAGAAAGGAAGCTCAATGCAAAATCCAACCTCATCAAAGCGGAAACGTTTTGTTTTATGCGTCGCCATTCTATCCATCTCTCTGTTCATTTTGTGGGAAACAATCGCCAGCGCAGCGGCCGGATTGTTCATTCCCGAGGCCAGCGAAGTCACCCGCTATCTGTTCGTTAAAGGCATTTTTGTCGCGGTCTTTCTCGCTCTTCTGGTGCTCACGGGGACCCTGAAAGTCGCCGGGTTTCATGGCCCTGTCCGACCGTTGAGCATCCTCTGGGGCGCGCCCTTTCTGCTGATTGGTGCCATGACACTCATTCCGGCTCTGCAGGGGGGACTAAACCTGCCGATCGAGGTCATTTTGGGATGGTTTGCCGTCATCACAATTGGAGTGATTGGCGAGGACGGCGTTTTCCGCGGCATCCTCTACGGCGCCCTGTCCGACATCGGCCACTGGCTGCGGGCCGCGATCACCTCGCTCGCCTTTGGTTCAATTCACCTGCTCGGCCCGAACCATGGCTTTGATCCCTCCATTATCCTGGCGCAATTTTGTTTTGCCAGCGCGGGTGGTCTGGTGTTTTACGCCGTCCGCGTCTCCGGCGGCTCGATCTGGTCCGTGCTGATTCTCCACTTCCTGTTCGACGCCGCCGTCATCCTCCCGGCCGCCGGAATCAGTTCCATGCTGTCAGACCCAGCCGAAATGGTGCCGCGTATGCTCGGAGCTGCGGCCTTCATGCTGGTCTGGGGTGTGGTGAGCTTGTTTTTTGTGACGAGGAAGAAAGGGCAGGCGGCGGCTGTCGCTGCCTAAGGCGTGGGGATCGACGACCTCTCTTCTTCTCCCTTTGAGGGAGCAGAACGGGTGGGTTGGTTCGATCAACATTGCGCCAGGAGCGACTAAAAGCCCCTTCTTCCCTCTTGGGGAGAAGGACCGCACGAAGCGCAGGATGAGGGGCCGGGACACGCAATCCGGCCGTCCTCATTATATGTCGAAGCCCCTCACCCGCCCCATTCGGGGCACCCTCTCCCCAAAAGGGAAGAGGGAGGCGCGTGGTCTGCCCCTTAAAGTCCAGCCAACATATATTGCAATTACCAGGGCGCCGCCAAACCATTGGGTGATTTTACGAAAGTTGAACGGCCCGGCGTAGTGTCGAGCGACAAAGCAGCGATATCCCGGTCATTCCAAGAGAGTATCCAGTCGTTTGTCGTGGT
>JAQXCQ010000058.1 GCA_029251785.1 Maricaulis sp.
GACGCGCGCCTGCATTGGCGATTGCGTGGCCGACCTGTTCTGCGGCAAGCTGATAACTCTCACGTTCACCCAGACGGGATCCGCAGAAAACACCAATCGACCTTACTTTCGCCATCTACGGACCGTCCTTGTTTGATTTATAACTACCCAATGTTATTCGCTATTACCCTTCGGCGCGAGCTTTGCATCATACAAATTATATGTTGAATGCAAGTCTCAATATCGGACCGATGGATCTAGGAGGTCAAACATGACCGCAACGCGGTCGTTCATCATCGCCGCCGTACTGGCTGTTCTGGCAATCGCCGCAGCAGTCTATTTCTTCGCGCGCCCGGGTTCTGAACCCGTTACACCCGCGCCTGTCGAAACGGCCGCCGACAATAGCGATACTATTTCCAATGGCAGCGAGATGCCCAGCCTGCTCGCTCCGCCGGTGTTTGACATTGTGCGCGTGGCACCCGCTGGCACGGCGGTTATCGCCGGTCGCGGTGAGCCCGAAGCTGAAATATCCATCCTCGCCAATGGCGAAGAGATTGCCCGCGAGACGGTCAATGAACGCGGCGAATGGGTGGTCGTACTGACCGAGCCCTTGCCCGCCGGCTCCATTGAAGTGGGCCTTATGATGTATACCGCCGACGGCCGCGAGCTACGCTCCGAGCAAGTCGTCGTTGTCTCCATCCCGGAAAACCGTGGCGCCACGCCGCTGGTGGTCATGGGACGTCCCGGTGAAGCCAGCCGTGTCATGCAATGCCCAAGCTGTGGTGGCGTGGAAATGGGCTCGCTAGTGCTCGAAACCGTCGATTACGACGATGCCGGCGCCGTTATCTTCTCCGGTCGCGCTGAAATTGGCTCCATCGTCCGCGTTTACGCCAATGCCGCCCTGATCGGTGAAACCGAAGTGGGCAGTGATGGTCGCTGGAACATGCAAGCAGGATCACTGCTGGCACCCGGCATTTACGACCTTCAGGTCGACCAGATCGATGCCGATGGCAATGTCACCGCCGTCATCGCCTTGCCGTTTGAACGCGTCGCGCCCGAAGATCTCAATCTGGGCGAAGACAGAGTCGTCGTCCAACCCGGCAATTCCCTATGGCGCCTGGCCCGCCGCCTCTATGGCAGCGGCGTCCAATACACCGTCATCTACGAAGCCAACCGAGAACAAATCCGCGACCCGGATTTGATTTATCCCGGGCAGGTATTGCAGGCTCCTGAGGACGAGTAGGGGCCTGGGGCCTCGGCTCAGGATGCGCAGGCTCGCGATGGGATCGCAGCCAATATTTTCTCTAACTGGCGGTAGTCTTGATCTTCGCGCCTGTGCGCAAACCCCACCATAATCATCTTGCCGAGACTTCGCCTCATTGGTTTGGAGCCGTCAAGGGCGACGAAGTCGCCGCTCCGCGGTTGCACCCTTGACGGCTCCAAACCAATGAGGCCCGCTGGCTGACAAGACAAATATGGATGCCCCTGCGCGAGGCGCCGACTTCTTACTAGGCCGCAGCGGGTGCGGGAGCGATCTGGGTATTCGCACTCTTCCGCGGCTTAACCCCCAACGTCAGCACCGGCACCCAGCTTAAATATCGTCCCGCAAACTTCGCCATCTCCTCAGCCGCCATTGGCAGTGCCAGGCCCAGTCCGACGCCCAGAACCAGCCCACCCCAGGCGCCTGGGAAGCCGAGCATGTCGTAGGCGGCCTGTAGGCCGAAGACGGCGAAGATGTGGTAGAGAAAGATCGAGTAGGAATAGCGGCCGATGGTTTCCAGCCACTGTGCGCGGAAGCGGAATATTACCAGGCTGGAGCTAAGGCCCAGCGCCAGGAACAGGCCGAGCAGCGTGCGGCGATCCGTGGTCAGGCCGGGTTCGCGGATCGTGTCATAGGCATGCGCGGCGAGGCCGACCAGTGCCAGACCACCGATCACATATCCCAACACGTCAGGCAGATCCTTGCCCAGCCGGTTCAGGGCCACGCCGGTGATAAAGAACGGTGCCAGATAAAACGTCTTCTCCAGCGACAGCACAATCACGCCGTCACCGATCGGTGACAGGAAGGCCAG
>JAQXCQ010000037.1 GCA_029251785.1 Maricaulis sp.
CTCGCCGAGGGGCGCGGCATCAATATGGGCGATGGCTGGGAAACCCGCCGCCGCCGTCAACCCGGCCATGACTGGCTGGTGATGGCGCTGGGTGCCCGCGGCACGATCAGCCGCGTCGAACTGGACACCGCCTTCTTTCGCGGAAATTTCCCCGACGGTGCCTCCTTGCAAGTCGCCGATCTGTCTGGCGATGCAGACGTCACGCTCGACAAGACCGAGGGCGGCAATACCAAAGCCTGGTCCGAACTACTGCCGCGTCAGAAACTCGCCGCAGACACCATCCACCATTTCGGCCCCGACAAACTCACTCACGCAGGCCCCATCACCCACGTCCGAATAAACATCTACCCCGACGGCGGCGTCTCCCGCCTGCGCATTTTCGGCACCCGCACACCATGATCATCAAACCCCGCCCCCTGACCGCCGAAGCCTTCAAACCTTTCGGTCAGGTGATCGAAACCAATGGCCACACGCCGGTGATGATCAATGACGGCACCACCGAGCGCTATCACGCGCTGGCGGGTGTGGATGTGGGTGAGGGCGGGGGCATAATTTCTATCTTTCGGGGTTCTCGCCGGCCGCTGGAAATCAAAATGATGGAACGCCACCCGCTGGGGTCGCAGGCCTTCTATCCACTTGAAAAGGCTCAGTGGTTACTGGTCGTTTCGCAAGCAGAACGACCGGGGCCGGGGGTTTTGGAAGCGTTTGTCGCGACGGGCGAGCAGGGCGTTCAATACGCCAAGAATACCTGGCACCACCCGCTATTAGTCTTGCAGGAGATGCAGGACTTTTTGGTGGTCGATCGGGAAGGCGCTGGCGAGAATCTGGAAGAGATTTTCTTTGATGCCGTGAGGGTGGAGCTGCCATAAAACCCCTTCTTGCCTCTCGGGCGTAGCAGGACAGCGCGCGGCGCGGGATGAGGGGCTTCGCTACGCCACCATCACTATTCTTGCAGATGCGTAAGCGCTGTGCATGCGAGCTGGTGATCCCTAGAGCACCCCCGCTCGAAGGCCGCTTGGGCCGCGATGCGGTCGTGTTCCAGATAGGCGCTATTCATGTAAAGATCGCCTAACGCATAACAGGCTCTCGGCTTGGGTCCGTAACAGCCGGCTTCAACCAAGGCAAAATGGCGATCAGCATAATGTTGGATATCGGAGGCCTGATCCCCGTGTTGCTCTAACGCCTGCTGCGCCCACAGACATCCAATTTCGCTGGCAAGTTCGCAGGCTCGCTCCAGCAAATCCATACCATCGGAAAAATTATTGAGACCGTGCAGCCCGTTGGCAAAATATACCCCAAGCAAAGCGCAGGACCCGGAGACACCTAGCTGACAATTGGAGCGATAGATTTCGGCAGCCGCCGGCGAGTTTTGCGGCACACCCCGCCCTTCGATAAAAGCCGATGCGATATCAGAACACGACGCCAAATGCTCCAAATTGCAGGCAGCCTGGTGATACCGAAAGCTTTCACGATAATCTCTCGCCACAATCCGGCCCTCCGCGAACGACAATCCCAGACCGTGGCAGGTCTGGGCATTCCCAGATTGGCAATCCTGAATCTGTTCCGTCAGAGGCGCGGGAAGGGCTTGAGCGACGGCCGTATCGGCAAACGCACTTAGAAGGACCATGAAGACACCCACAAACGCGGACAAACAGAGCTTGCTCATGATCTTGAACTCGTTGCTGGAAGAATAAACACTGGGCGCATCTAGCCAGAGGTCTGTAGCAATTGCAATCGATGAAACTAATGCCTGTGGTCGTGTTTGTGGCGCCGTGCCTCAGGGGGTAAGGAAAGACTTGTTCTTGGATACCGCAACAGTGGAGCTGGCCATTTAACCCCTTCTTCCCCCTTGGGGAGAAGGGCAGCGCGCAGCGCAGGATGAGGGGCGGTGCCACGCACTCAGCCCGTCCTCATTATGTCGCGAAGCCCCTCACCCGACGCATCCGCGTCACCCCCTCCCCAAGAGGGTAGAGGGGGTGTTTCGCACCCGCAGCCCCCCATAAATGTCTTGCAAGCCGGTTGCCTCAGGGTCTTTGAGCCGTCAAGGGCGACGCAGTCGCCGCACGCGGTTACACCCTTGACGGCTCAAAGACCCTGAGGCCTGATCCCGGCAAGACATTCATGGTGATTTGTGCGCGGTGCGCGGCTCTATCGGGAATAAGTTATGGCGAGAAATGTTGGGCTGACGCGGTATTGGATCAACTTCGCTATTCCTTCGGAGCGGCCAAGTCCCAGCTATCAAATCGGACGAGGAGTCGGCGTCACGGCATTCGATTTTGAAGATGCGAAGCGGCTGGTTCAGGATCAGGTGTTTCAAGCCGTTCCACTTTTTGAGATCGAAAGCGTTGTCGAAAATGTGACCTGGGATGATCTCGAAAAGGACCATGTCGCCAAAAATATGGGTGTGATGGTAGAGCGCGGTGTCTGGTTTCCGAATTTTTGGGAAAGCAGTTTCGAACGATCGCAGGGCCCAGCCGTCAGATAGCCCACTGAACCTCGTCCCGCCCGCGCGCCTTCAGCGCCGCGTTACACGCCACAAAACACCCACTGCCCAAGAATCCGCGGTAGGCTGAAAGCGGCGATGGATGTGTCGTCTCCAAAATCGTATTCCGTGCCGCATCAATCAGCACCGCCTTCTTCTGCGCGTGGGTGCCCCACAGCAGGAACACCACATCGCCGCGGGTCGCCACATGCGCGATTACCGCATCGGTAAATTC
>JAQXCQ010000071.1 GCA_029251785.1 Maricaulis sp.
ACCAATGTTGACGCTGCCGAAAATGACCAGGAAGCTGCAGCACGTATCAATGCCGTGGCGCCCGGAGAAATAGCGGCCGCGTGCGCTGAGGCCGATATTCCGCTCATCCATATCTCGACTGATTACGTCTATGCAGGCGAGAATGATCGAGCCCTGTTGGAAACGGATACGACGGCTCCGACTTCTGTTTATAGCCAGACAAAACTTGATGGCGAAAAGGCTGTCGCGGCGAATTGGCACAAGCACGTCATCATCCGTACGTCATGGCTGTATGGCGGGCCCACCGGTAATTTTTACGCAACGATGGATCGATTGTCGCAGAGCCGGGATGTGTTTCGGGTGGTCGATGACCAGACGGGATGTCCGACGTACGCACCCAATTTGGCCGAAGTGGTTTTAAAGGTCACTCGACAAGTGGTGGCCGGTGAAGCCCGATGGGGCATCTTCAATTATTGCGATGATAGCGCGATGAGCTGGGCTGAGTTCGCGGCAACAATCTTTGCATCTCTTGGGCGAACGCAGTGTCGGGTGGAGCCCGTAAGTACGCGGGCTTACGGCGCTGATGCGCCACGACCCGCCTGGTCAGTGCTCGATTGTCATCGCATTGAACAGGTCTATGGCGTCACCCAAGCGAGCTTCGAAGAGGCACTACTCACATTGGCCAACACGCCATGACCGCCGCCAAACAACCCATCATCCCGCAAATACAATATCTGCGTGGGTTTGCGGTGATATTGGTGGTGATCGCTCATCTGCATCAGAGCAATGCGCGCTTTTTCGACGTGCCCCTGCTCGGCGACTTTGCCTATTTTGGCTTTGGCGGCGTCGATGTTTTCTTCGTCATATCTGGCTACATCATTCACCGCCTCTATGGCGGTCTTCAGGGATTGAACTTTCAGTTTATCCTGCAGCGCGCAAATCGGATTTTTCCGCTTTACTGGGTGTTCACCGCCGCCGCGGTGATCGGCTACTTTACTATTGGCGACGCGTTTACCCGTGATGCAGGCGAGCTGGACATTGTCGGATCGCTTAGCCTGATCCCGACGGGGCAGGCTCCGATATTGATGGTCGGTTGGACCCTTACCCACGAATTGTATTTTTATGCGGCCTACGCGGTCTGGCTTGCGGTCCCGCGAAAAGCTCAGCCTTGGGCGGCGGCGGGTTGGGGGCTTTTGACTTTGCTCTCTGCTGTGGCTTTCCCGATCGCCGCATCGCCCTGGCTAGCGCTTGCTTTGAGTCCTTTCAATTTGCTGTTCCTGGGCGGTGCGCTTTTGGCGCATCTTGATGATCGATTTCGAAACCAGCGTTGGGTTGCCTTGGCTCTGGCCGGCGCGGGTGCTTTGTATGGGATGATGTCCTTAAACGGATCCGGACTTGGCGGCCTGGAAAATCCGGCGGCGAGAGTGGTGCTATTGGCTCCCTTTGCCTTTGGATTCGTCGCAGCTGTGTTGGCGTGGAAACCGGTCTTTCCCACTTTGCTCGCCCAGATCGGGGATTGGTCGTATGCGATTTATCTGAGCCATATATTGCTGATCGGGCTGCTGGCTCGCGTGGCCCCTTCGGTACTTGGTGGATCGCTCTGGAGCGGCCTGGTATTCTTTTTGATCGGTCTTGCGGGCTGCATTGTGCTTGGCTTTGCCTCCAACAAATTGCTGGAACGCCCCCTCCTGAGAGCGGGCAAGGCCGGCATTCGCAAGCTATTTTCCGCGGACAAGCGCGAATAGGCCGCAGGTCAACCGTTACAAATCGCAGAATCAAACCTTGCACCGCGCGATTGGCTCGGCGATACCCTTCAATATCTGAACGGGAGTGAGAAGACATGCGCATTGCAATGATCGGTACCGGATATGTCGGTTTGGTTTCGGGCGCGTGTTTCGCCGATTTCGGCCATGATGTGGTTTGCGTCGATAAGGACGCCAGCAAGGTTGAGGTTCTCAACTCCGGCGGCATCCCGATTTATGAGCCTGGCCTGGACCTATTGGTACAGCGCAATGTGCGTGACGGCCGCCTCTCATTCACCCAGGACCTGACCGAAGCGGTGCGCGAGGCCGACGCTGTCTTCATCGCTGTGGGCACGCCATCGCGTCGCGGTGATGGCTTTGCCGATTTAAGCTTTGTCTACGCCGCCGCCAAGGAAATCGCGGAAGTGATGGATGGCTATACCGTCGTCGTCACCAAATCGACGGTACCGGTTGGCACGGGTGACGAGGTGGAGCGCATCAT
>JAQXCQ010000101.1 GCA_029251785.1 Maricaulis sp.
ATGGTCGACGAAGAATTTGTTGAATATCAGACACCGATCCTGACAGCGTCTTCGCCGGAAGGTGCGCGGGACTTCCTGGTGCCGGCACGTCTGCACCCGGGCAAGTTTTACGCGCTGCCCCAGGCTCCGCAGCAGTTCAAACAGCTGATCATGGTCTCTGGCTTTGACCGGTATTTCCAGATCGCACCTTGTTTCCGCGATGAAGATGCGCGCGCTGACCGGGCGCCGGGCGAGTTCTATCAGCTCGATATGGAAATGAGCTTTGCGACCCAGCAGGACGTGTTTGACGTGATCGAACCGGTCATGAAGGGCCTGTTTGACGAATTTGCTGATGGCCGCACTGTGCCGGATGAGCCGTTTGTGCAGATCCCGTATTTTGATGCGTTGAAGATGTATGGCTCCGACAAGCCGGATCTGCGTAATCCGATTAAGATGAGCAATGTCTCCGAGCACTTCCGGGGTTCGGGCTTCAAGGTATTTGCCGGCATTCTCGACAAGAGTGACCAGAACGAAGTGTGGGCGATTCCGGCTCCGACCGGCGGTTCACGCAAATTCTGTGACCGGATGAATTCCTGGGCCCAGAAGACCGAGAGCCAGCCAGGCATGGGCTATATCTTCTGGCGTGAGCTGGACGGTGAAATGGATGCGGCCGGTCCTGTTGCCAAGAATATTGGACCTGAGCGCACCGAGGCGCTACGTCTTGAACTTGGCCTGGGCATTGGCGATGCGGTGTTCTTCGCCGCCGGCAAGCCGTCGGAATTCCGGGCCTATGCGGGCCGGGCACGCGATATGGTCGGTGAGAGCCTCGATCTCTGCGAAAAAGACGTGTTCCGCTTTTGCTGGATCGTCGATTTCCCGATGTATGAGCGCGATGAGACGACTAACAAGATCGATTTCTCGCACAATCCTTTCTCGATGCCGCAGATTGACCCGGACGAATTTCTCAAGATTGAGGATGCGGACGAAGACTATCTGCTGGGCCTCAAGGCGTTCCAGTATGACATCGTCTGTAATGGCGTAGAGCTGTCCTCTGGCGCCGTGCGTAACCACCGGCCCGATGTAATGCTCAAAGCCTTCGGCATCGCAGGCTACGCGCCTGAGGTGGTGGAGGAAGAGTTTGGCGGCATGCTGAACGCGTTCAAATACGGTGCGCCGCCACACGCGGGTATCGCGCCGGGCGTTGACCGGATTGTTATGTTGCTCGCGGGCGTCGATAATCTGCGCGAGATCGTGATGTTCCCGAAGGATCAGCAAGCACGTGATTTGATGATGAATGCGCCAGGTGATGTTGACCTGGCTCAGCTTAAAGAGCTGCACCTTCGTTCGGTCATGCCGATTGAGAAAAAATAATGTTCCGAGTGTTCGACTACCGGACGTAAATACTAAAAAGGGCTGCTCTGGAGCGGCCCTTTTTTATTTGATGCGTGTCAATTGAGACTAGTTATTGTGAGGGGTGTGGTCGTTATCCGACTCATCGTCATGGTCCCAGTCTTCATCGATTTGGGCATTATCCGACGCTTGGGCGTTGTCGCGTGCTTGAACTTCAGCATCGAGACGTTGAGCAGCACGTTGCAGTCGTAATTGCACGCGCTGAAGTTCATTATCCATTTCGATTCTGTGAGAGTCGATTTCAATGCGCCGACGATCACGGTCGGCGTTGAATTCCATTCTTTGTCGATCCCGTTCCACCCGCTCAACATCGCGCATTGATCGCCGCATTTCACGTTCGACACGCGCAATCTCGCGGGTGGTTTCGAGCAGAATGGCTTGCAAATCTTCGCGACTGATTCCGCTGGAATCGTTTTCCAACGCTTCACCCAAGGCTTCGAGCGCCTCCATTCGGGCGCGCTCATTGGCATGCAGATCGACATAAATACGAGATTCGGTCTCCGAACGTCGATCGACATGAGCTTCGTTCTCTACACCAACAGCACGAAATTCAACGCTGAAGGAGTTGGGCATGGGAGGCGCGGGAGGGGCGGATATGTTTTCGCAAGCGGGTAGCTCAATGCCATCGCCAAACTCGGTTTCGCTATTGCCGCAGGCACCATCGAGGCTGTTTTTTGTCAAACCTGAAATGTCGGTGATCCGAGCGGAGGAAAAGTTCACATGCTGCAGATTGGTATGAGAAAAATTCACGTCGTCTAACACAGCTCCAACAAAGCTTGACCCTGTTAGGTCCGCACCGCGAAAGGACACACCGGAGCCCTGGGTCTCGGTGAAATTTGCCCGTCGAATGGCCGCACCCCGGAAGTTGGTTTCGCCGAGCTCGGCGCGCAGGAAATTCGCTTGATGCAATTCTGCATCGGCGAAAACTGCTTCACTCAAATCACTCCCGATGAACGTCACGAAGACCATTCTGGTGTTACTGAAATCGGTATCAATCAATTGTGCCGACGAGAAATTTACGCGTTCAATGACTGCGCGGGAAAAATCGACATCACTCAAATCAGCGTGAGAAAATGTGACGCCAGCAAGCTCCGAGTTTTCCATGTTTGCGCTCCCAAAACGGGTCCCGCTAAACCGGCTCTCCATGATCCGTACGCCCGGTAATTCTGAGTCTTCGAAGGTTGAACCCTCAAAGTCGGCACCCACAAAAACTGCGCCGGCCAAATTCTTGTTGGAAAAATCGCACTCCGCGCATTCTCCGCTAATTGCCAGACGGCGTTCAGGCGGCCCCCCGACAGCATATGCCGTTCCGGCCGTCAAAGCCGTCAGTAGGGCGGCGATCGCGATATGGTTGGGAAATCTTCTCATTAAGAGCAATCGATAGGCTAGACAGTCCCAAAAAGCGACTTAAAACGCAGTAATAACCCGGTTAGTTGAACGTAATGACCAAAGTTTACCGACAAGAACCTATGTGGAGCCCGGACGGCAATTGGGTGCTGCGATCTCCACATGCAGTGTCTAATTGATTTTGTGTCAGGCCCGTCGCGGACTGCATCTCCGCGCCAGAGAGATTGGCGCCGCTCATTTCAGCTCCGCTTAAGTTGGCTCCACCAAAATGACTGCCGACAAGTATCGCATCCCTCAAATTGGTGTTCGCGAAACTGGCTCCGGTAAAACGCGCTCCAAATAAATTTGCGACGGATAGGTCTGCACCATCAAATGTAGCATTATTCATTGTTGCCAGCGACAGATTGGCCTGACGAAGCCGAGACCGCGACACATCGATCCCAGGGAGGTTTCGATAGGATAGATCTGCCTGAAAGAGATTGCAGTCTACGCAGGCTTGCCCGGACTGAACGCCGGCGATTTGACCGGCATCCTGTGCCATCACAGGGCCTGAAAGGGCAATCATCAGACCGATTGCGAGTATCATCCGTGTCATAGTAGGGCGCTCCGTTCGTTATCGCGCACGACCGTGCAAGAAATGCACCGAGCCGCCCTAGGCAACGCCTACATGACGCTTTGCGACCAACCACATGCATCGCAAAGTTGCGCACTGTCCGTACTCATAACCGTGAAGTGGCCACACTCAGAGCATGGATCGCCGGAATATTGGGCGATGTCGCGCGTTGGTTTGCGCCCGGCCTTGGATTCGTGGGGTGAGTTGGCTGTCGTTACCTCGTCCGACGGGTCAGCATTTGCAGGGTTACGTGATGCATCTGTGAACATCAAAATATTATCCGGCACCTGACCGCGGCTGAAGCCCTTCGAAATGTACTGGTTGGCCTGAGTGGGCGACAACTTTTCTTGCTCGACACCGTGACCAATTCCGGCTGAGCCCAGCTGTTGTGGAGAGGTTTCTGCGAGATCGTCGCGGCCAAGATAAGACACGCCAAGTTCGCGGAATAGATAATCGAGAATTGAGGTCGCATGCTGGATCGAATCATTGCCGGTCACATCGCCGGCCGGTTCGAAACGCGTGTAAACAAAGGCATCGACAAACTCTTCCAATGGCACGCCGTATTGCAATGCAATGGAAACAGTAATCGCAAAATTGTTCATCAAAGACCGAAAGGCGGCACCTTCTTTGTGCATGTCGATGAAAATTTCTCCTAATTCACCGTCATCAAATTCGCCTGTGTGGAGGTAAACTTTATGGCCACCAACCGTGGCTTTTTGGATATATCCCTTGCGCCGATCCGGTAATTTTCGTCGCTCTGCTGACGGCTCATCGATACGCTCGACGACTTTTTCAACGACACGTTCGACGGGAGTGGCCCGCGGAGCCGCAGCGTAATCACCCTTGTCAAAGTCGATTGCCGGCAATAGTTCGAACAATCCGGATCGGGTCCTTTCAACCGTCAAATCCCGGAGTTTCAGCTCCGCCGCGACATTCATCAATGACGCTATTTCGTCGATGGTCGAATCGCCATCCATGCTAAGCACGGTCGTGGCTGAGCCGCCGATTTGCGCTTCTAGCGCTGCGCTCATGGCCAACCTTGCCGCCGAATTCGGAGTGTCGAATATACTGCGGATTTCAATGTTCAGCGACGGGGCCTCGTCCAAGCACTCTGCGCCGTGCGCGTGCCGGTCCGCGGCCTCCGCTTCGGCATCGGTAAATCCGAGAGCTCGGCAGAGTGACTGGCCTTCTGTTTCGATCGTCTGCGATGACAGGCCGAGCTTGTCGCGGCAAACGCGATCTCCCAATGTCCAGCGATTAAGGGCAAACTGGACCCGGCAACCTTCTGCGATCGCGGATTCAACGCGGGCGATGGAGTCCGGCGGGCATCCTTTCTGGAGTAAACGTTCGAATGATATTCCCGGCGCGCCGCGCAAAGAGCCATGCCCCGCCGCATGGTCCTCGGCGGCCTCAATCTGTTCAGCGGTCGCCTTGAGGCATTGAAGTCCTGACCGGACCGAAGGTCGAAGCCGGCGTTCATCGGCGTTTTGGGTATGGGCAGTCACGATCTCTGCCTGAGGGGCGATACCAAAGCTTTCAGCGTCGAAAAGTGCCGCCAGTTCAGTCGGAACAGTCTGACTGGCAATTATAATTCCTGGTCGGGCCATCGCTGAACGCGGTGAAAAGAGATCTGACGCGTCTTGCAGCTGGGCGGCCAGACCGGAAAATCCAATTGGAAGCTCAGAGACATCAAGGTCTGGGCCCAAACCAGGAGCATTGGCTCCGAGTTCGGCGGCGATATCGCGCAAACGCAAGGTCGCCAATCGCCCAATGGCGGCGACGACAAGCCGAGCTGGATCGCTGTCATAGGCCAATCCCTGTGCCATCAACATTTCGCCAACACCGGAAAGAGAAAATATTCCAGCGATTGGATTTGACTTGCGCGCGCTCATCATTAGGCCCGTTGCCCAATAGGTTATTGCATCACTGAACAAGTCATCGCGAAAACCGGTTTCGGGATCGAGAAATGCCGGCAAATTGAAAAATAGCGTGGGGCCCTGAGCTCCCGGGCTGTTTCGGAATGCCAGGCTTGGACTGCCAAAGCTCCAGATAGATCGCGAGATATCATTCCAGTATTGGCGTGCACGAACAGAGCCGCCATCGCGTCCGAAGCTCCAGGATTGGTCATTGTTCACCGCAGGCGGCAAGTCGGGTGAAATGTGTAAAACCGTTTGGGCCTGCTCGCTTTCGTCCGACGACAAACAGAGCAAAGACTCATCCTGAATTCCTTGCCGCGCGAGGGCGAGGGCTCGCTCGACAGCCTGTTCGGTAACGCCATCTCTTAGCGCTAAGCGCATCGCCCTTGCCAGAGCAGCATTGCGTCGTGGGTCAAAGCGGTCGCTCTCGTCGCCCGAGCAGCGTTCGCAGGCGTCGCCGATGGCCTGCAGCCGGTCTCGGGTTACGCGCGCTCCGGTCTCGAGCACTGATGCCTTCAGTGCTGCTTCTTTAACCTTTACCAAGTCGTCCGGCGCGGTGGTACTTGTGCTCTTTATTTGGCGGGAAAGTTGGACGGCCGTGTCGACGCTGACGGTGTCGCCATAGGCCCAGTCCACGCCGGCATTGCTCCATAATGATGCATGGGGGACAACAAACCGACCGAGTAGGCTGGCCGATAATTCGCCGCGAAACTGAACGGCATCCTTGCCTTTGTCGAACGCTCCCTGCCGGGCGGCGTTCCAGGCGAGGGAACCAGAGATGCGTGCGATCGCGACGTCCAGGCCGGACTCGACACTTCTGGCGGTTCCATCCGCTATTTTAGGCGCGAGTCCGGCAAACGGCTTTAGGCCGGTCTTGAGGCGCGTCGAGATTGGTCGGGGCGAATCGAGCAGCCGGGCAAGCGCTGTCGCAGCGGTGTCGCTCCAAGCCTTTGGCACGTTGATCTCACGTGGCTCAATCGCCTGATCTGTATCGTCGTGCCGGAACTCCACCGACCTGGTCTCCAGATGATAAATCTCACCCATTGCCGAAATTGCTTCGGCGAAACGACACGTCACATTCATTGCTTGTCCCTCAATCTGCCCGAATCGGTCGAGCCAGGAAGAGTTTACCCTTTTGTGGTGTCGGTCAGTAGTCCGCGGCGTTGCGCACTGGACCGACGAGGCGGGCGCAGGCATATAGAAATTCAAGATCGAAACACCTAGACGGAGCCGTCCAAATGTTCGGATTTATCGCCAAAATTTTCGTGTGGTGGAATGATGCTACACCCGGAACGCTCCTGACGCTCGCAATGCGTGGTGGGTCGAAAGTCGGTGAAGACGAATTCGGCAACCGGTATTTCGAGGAAAAGGGGCATACCGGTCCAGATGGACGCAAGCGCCGCTGGGTCGTTTACAAGGGTTATGCCGATGCGTCGAAAGTCTCATCTGACTGGCATGGTTGGCTTCACCACACATTTGACCAGCCACCAACAGAAGCTCCGCTGGCGCGAAAATCCTTCGAGATGGACCATCGTCCAAACTTAACGGGAACAGTGCACGCCTATCGGCCTGAAGGAAGTTTGGTCCGAGCCGGTAACCGGCAGGCAACCAGCGGCGATTATGAAGCGTGGGCTCCGGACGAAACCTAAGCTCGACGAGATACGCCAAGATTGATCGCTTCAAGGGAGAATGGCCTCGACAACGCCGCAATCTGTTGTCAGCTTGACATAATGAAACGTTTCTTATCCACAACTGTTTTTTCCGCTCTGCTTGCGATTGTGCCTGCGAGCAGTGTTTCGGGTCAGGAAGGCACGCAGGAATTTCGCGGTGTTGATCCTGATTTGACGAATAACCCGGACGGGCTTTCCAGTGAGCCGGGTACGCTCGTCGTGTTGCGCGGATTGGACAAGGTCACAGCCCGTACGCGTGATTTTGAAATTACTATCGGGGAGACGGTCGAATTTGGCGCCCTCTCCATCACAGCGCAATATTGCCGCAAACGGCCACCCGAAGAGACCCCGGAAACCTACGGCTTTTTTGCAGTGGTTGATCGGCGCACCGACGGCTTTGGCGTGGACGCTGAGGGTGAAACCATTTTTTCCGGTTGGATGTTTGCCTCTCGGCCGGCGCAGAACCCGTTAGAACATGCTGTCTATGACTTTTGGGTGATCGATTGCAGGGTTTGAGCGCCGTTCAAATCTAGTGGCAGCGCCATAAAGTCTGCGTCCTGAATCTTTGCAGTTTCCAAGCGTGATCTATACTTTTCCCGCGCAATTGTCTGGCCACCAAACTGGGTCAGGTGTTCGGTCATGAATTGGGTATCGAGCAGCTTGTATCTGCCGGCCTGCAATCTCGCGACAAGATGAATGAGGGCAACCTTGCTTGCATCGCGAGCGGTGGAGAACATGCTCTCACCAAAAAACGCAGCACCAAGTGTTACGCCATATAGTCCACCAACGAGTTTGTCGTCTCGCCAGCATTCTATTGAGTGGGCGTGACCGAGATGGTGGAGATCCGTGTATAGGCGACGGATATCATCATTGATCCAGGTCTCTTCGCGGCCGGGCGCCGATGTCGCGCATTGGGCAACGACGTCTTCAAATCGAAGGTTGACGGTTACGTCGTAAATGTCCTGCCGAACTGATTTTTTCAAGCTTCGCGGAATGTGAACATCGGTGAGAGGAAGAATGCCACGCTCATCGGGCTCTAACAGGAAGATGCGTGGATCGTCGCGCCCTTCGGCCATGGGAAACACGCCGCGAGCATAACAATCGAGCAATTCATCGGCGCCAAAGCCGCGCATCATTCACCTGCCTTGAGTCAGTCCGTCCGACTGGAAAGCCATTCCTCGAGCCAGTGGATGTGGTAATCACCATTCACAAATTCCGGCTCTTCGAGCAAGTCGAGGAAGAGCGGAATTGTAGTTTCGACACCGCCGACGACCATTTCCTCAAGCGAGCGACGCAAACGGAGGAGGGTTTCAGTGCGAGTACGACCATGAACGATCAGCTTGCCGATCAGACTGTCATAGTATGGTGGGATGGAGTAGCCAGCATAGAGGGCAGAATCAAGGCGAACGCCAAGCCCGCCGGGCGCGTGGAATTCTGTGATTGTTCCAGGTGACGGAATGAATGTTCGCGGGTTTTCCGCATTGATCCGACACTCTATGGCCCAGCCTTCAAACGTCACATCTTTTTGAGAAAACTCAAGGGCCGCTCCGTCGGCAACGCGAATTTGTTCGCGAACCAAATCGATACGTGTGATCGCTTCTGTCACAGGGTGCTCGACCTGAAGCCGTGTATTCATCTCAATGAAGTAGAACTCACCGTGTTCCCACAGGAATTCGATTGTGCCAACGCCGCGATATCCAATGGATTCAATCGCTTTTCGGACGATCTCACCAATTTTTTTCCGCCCGGTGCTGTCAAGAGCCGGTGAGGGGGCCTCTTCGAGAATTTTCTGGTTTCGGCGTTGAAGTGAGCAGTCCCGTTCGCCCAAATGCACCACATTGCCGTGGGAGTCTGCGAGAATTTGGATTTCGATGTGCCGCGGTGTGGTGAGGTATTTTTCGATGTAGATCGTGCCGTCGCCAAACGCTGCTGCGGCCTCCGCGGAAGCTGTTTCCATAGCTTCCTTGAGATCCGCCGCGGTCGGAGCCAGCTTCATGCCTCGACCACCGCCACCAGAGGCGGCCTTGATCAAGACTGGGTAACCCAGCTCCGCGGCGATTTTCTTGCCGTCTTCAAAGCTTTCCACAGCGCCAGGTGAACCAGGAACGACCGGAATACCGGCATTCATCACGGCTTCCTTCGCGGTGATTTTGTCACCCATGACGCGGATGTGTTCCGCGGTCGGGCCAATAAAGGCCAAGCCGTGGGCTTCAACTATTTCCGCGAACCGGGCATTTTCTGACAAGAATCCATAACCAGGATGAATCGCCTGGGCACCGGTCACTTCAGCCGCGGCAACGATGGCTGGAACATTCAGATAGCTTTTCCCGACCGCTGGAGGCCCAACACAGACGCTTTCATCGGCCAGGCGAACGTGCATAGCGCTCGCATCAGCTTCGGAGTGAATAGCGACGGTGCGAATGCCCATCTCGCGACAGGCCCGGTGAATACGAAGGGCGATTTCGCCGCGATTGGCGATCAGTATTTTGTCGAACATGTGCGGCTTCCGGTATGGGAAAAAGCGTTAGACTAGGATGAAGAGCGGTTCGCCGAATTCGACCGGCTGGCCATCTTCAACGAGAAGGTCTGTAATTTTACCAGCTTTGTCGGCCACGATCGGATTAAAGGTTTTCATGGCCTCAATCAGAAGGATGGTGTCACCCTGTTTGACGGTATCTCCGACCTTCACGAATGCATCTGCATCGGGATTCGGGCGAAGATAGGCGCTACCGACCATAGGTGAGGTGACGACGCCTGGGTGGGCCGACATGTCGGCTACATCCTGGCGAGCAGGCGTTTCTGGTGCCACAGCTCTCGGTGTTGCCGGCGCGGAGGCCATAGTCGGCGCCGGTGCCGGGGCAGCGGCCACGGCTTGCACCACTGGGGCGACCTGTCCCTGACGCGCGATTCGCAGGCGAAGATCGCCACGCTCGACTTCGATTTCGGACAGATCAGTTTCACGCAGAATATCTGCAAGCTCGCGGACGAGTTTTGGACTGATGGGTGCGCGGGAACGGTTCTCGGTACTCATGATATCAAGCCTTCTTGTGTTTCCACTAGGGGTTCAGGCAATGGATTGCTGCATCAATACCCAGCAAATAGCTGGCCAAACCAAATCCGGTGATCGTGCCCCGGGCGGCTGATGCGATGTAGGAATGATGTCGGAAGCTCTCTCGGGCTGCTGTTTGACTGATATGAACTTCAATGACCGGGGGTTCTATAGCGCGAACGGCGTCGTGCAAAGCCACAGATGTATGTGTATACGCTCCGGCGTTCAAAATGACTGCACAGGCAGCCGAATTGGCTTCATGCAGCCAGTCGACCAATTCGCCTTCATGGTTCGATTGCCGAAAGGTTGTCGCGAATCCCGCGTTTTTCGCATGGCTGGCGCAGGCTGTGCCAATATCATCCAGAGTCATCGCCCCATAGATCTCCGGTTCTCGCAGGCCGAGAAGATTGAGATTGGGTCCGTTGAGTATGTAGATAGATCTTGTCATGGCCTTGCTTTGCACCCTGATGGGGTTTTACGACGTGATGGTGGATCGAGACAAGCGAAGTGAGCGGAAGCCGTGTTGGAACTAACTGTAAATGGGAAAAGCAGAACTGCAAGTGCGGGGACCAGAGTCTCCCAACTGGTCAGCGAGCTTGGGCTGGACGGGCGCAAAATCGCTGTGGAACGAAACCTCGAGATTGTTCCGCGCTCGCGCTATTCAGAGCAGGAATTAGAATCGGGCGACCGAATCGAAATTGTGCAATTTGTCGGAGGCGGATGAAATGAGTGAGGCAGCAGTGATTGATGCGAGCGCGACCGACAGACCGCTGGTCGTCGCCGGACGACCATTGGCATCCCGCCTGATCATCGGGACCGGCAAGTACGACAGCTACGAGCAGAACGCCCGGGCGCTGGAGGCCTCTGGAGCCGAGATGATCACTGTCGCTTTGCGCCGTGTGAATTTGACGGATCCCGATGCACCTCGACTGGTCGATTCCATAGACCCCGAAAAATACATTTTCTTGCCGAACACTGCAGGGTGCTTCACCGGAGAAGATGCTGTTCGCACGCTCCGTCTGGCCCGTGAGGGTGGGGGTTGGAATCTGGTGAAGCTGGAAGTGCTGTCTGACCCAAAACATCTCTATCCTGATATGTCGGAGACGCTCCGTGCCGCAGAGATGCTGATCAAGGATGGATTCGATGTGATGGTGTATTGCTCGGATGATCCGGTTTACGCCAAGCGATTAGAAGAGGTGGGCTGTTGCGCGATCATGCCGCTGGGCGCGCCGATTGGCTCAGGTCTTGGGATTCAAAACCCGGTCAACATCCGCCTAATCATCGAACAAACCTCCGTACCCGTGATTGTTGATGCGGGTGTGGGCACTGCGTCTGACGCGACTGTGGCGATGGAGTTGGGCTGTGACGGTGTTTTGATGAACACCGCCATAGCCGGCGCGCGTGACCCCATCCGCATGGCAGCAGCGATGAAGCATGCGGTGATCGCAGGTCGGGAAAGCTACCTGGCGGGGCGCATGCCGAAGAAAATGTATGCTGATCCGTCGAGCCCGTTGGCCGGACTGATCTAGTCGAACGTTTTAGCCGGCATCGATCAAGGCGCGTTGCAGCGCGTCCTCAAGACCCATCGTATTGGCGCCGGGAACGACGACACCATCGACGATGAAGAATGGCGTTCCTGTCAGGCCCATTTCCCGGGCAAGATTTCGCACATCGTTGATCTGCGTCATAACGGCGGGATCGTTCATATCCGAGCGCATGCGTTCCACATTCACACCGGACAGAGCTGCCAATTGGTCGATTCGGGAGCCAGGAAGTGGTCCAGATGCGCTGACCATTGCCATATGGAATTGCTCATACGCTTCCTCTGACTGGTTGCGGACAGCGATGGCGGCGCGTGCCGCCTCCAGTGAATCCGGGCCGAGGATGGGATATTCCTTGAAGATAAACTGTACCTGGTCGCTATAGCGCTGACGAGCCGACGCGACCCATTCGGCCGCAACACGGCAATAAGAGCATTTGTAGTCCATGAATTCGACGATCACGATCGGGGCGTCGGCCGGGCCGGCGCGTGGATCACGCATATCCGCATAAATGGCATCATAATTGTCTTCGATCGCGGAATAGAAGGTCTGAACTTCGCGATCCCGAGCTCGTCGTTGCAGCTCTATGAGGGCTTCTTCAATTATTTCAGGGTTTTCGAGGATATATTCGCGAACAATATCGCGAACCTCAGATCTATCGCTCTCAGATAATTGGGCCCGAGCTTCTGGCTGTTGGCATCCCAGCAACATGGCCGCACCAATAATCACAGTAAGAAAACGCATTATCGCACCCCTAAAAAACCCGATGTCACAAGGTTTAAACGAGCCGCGAGCATTCGGCGAGGGCCCCACGTGTAAAAACGTTGTGTGCTGATTTGGTTCTGTGCGGACGGGCAAACGCGCCCTAAGCTCGCCACAGCGCAACTCAAAAAACGGGGAGACACCTATGAGCGCACGGTTGGACAACAAGGTTGCATTGGTAACAGGCGGCGGACGCGGAATCGGGGCGGCGATCGCCCGGCGATATGCTGAGGAGGGGGCGGATGTGGTCATTAGCTATGGCGGCTCGAAAGTGGCTGCCAACGCCTTGGTCGAGGAAATTCGCAGCATGGGCCGCAAAAGTGAGGCTGTGCAATGCGATGCCGCGACAATGGGCGCAACGGACGCTCTGGTTCGCGGCGTTGCCGAGCGTCATGGCCGGCTGGATATTCTGGTCAACAATGCGGGCGTCTATCCGTTGACGACCATCGCCAAGTGTTCCGACGAGGAATATGAACGCACGATGGCGATCAATGTGCGAGCGCCATTCGAAGCGTTTCGGGCGGCCTATCAGGTGATGGCACCCGGTGGATCGATCATTACTATTGGATCCGTGGCTGCCGAAGCTGTCATGGCACCAGGCATTGCTGTGTATTCGGCGTCTAAGGCGGGCGTGCAGCTTATGGCACGCGGCGCGGCAAGGGAGCTGGGTCGCAAACAGATTCGCTCGAACGTCATCCAGCCTGGCCCCATTGATACCGATATGAATCCGGCGGACGGTGAAATGGCAGATTTCCAACGCATGATGGTGCCAATCGGACGCTATGGGACGGTCGAGGAAATCGCATCATTGGCAGCCTTCCTCGCAAGCGATGAGAGCGCCTATGTCAATGCGGCGGTCATTAATGCGGATGGCGGAATGAATAGCTGATTCTTGATTCAATTCAGAATTTTGAGGCAACTCATTCGAGTATTACTACAGGCTGTCGCCCGATTTGTCGGGCGACAGTTTTTACGTGATGAGCGGTTTCGGTGCCCAATGTGAGCCCATTCAGTAGGTTTTTTATTAAAACACAATGAATTCAGGGGTGTTCGGGCCTTTCTGGATTCAAATCAGAATCTTGCCGGCGCAAGTTGATGTAAGAATCGTGGTTTTCGATGTTCTGACTGCGATTACTCGATTTCAAAAATTCCATCGACTTCAACGGCCGCACCGAGGGGCAAGGAGGGGCAGGCGACAGCCGAGCGCGCATGACGGCCGGCATCCCCCAGAACGTCGACCATCAGGTTTGAGCAGCCATTGATCACCAGTGGGATGTCCGTGAACTCGGGATGGGAAGTGACAAAACCGCCCAGTTTTACAACACGTTTGACCCGGGACAGATCGCCGTCGCAGGCCATCCTAAGCTGTGACAGCAGGTTGATCGCGCACAGGCGCGCGGCAGCTGCGCCGGCGTCAACATCCATGTCGTCACCAAGGCGGCCCTTGATTAGACCGTCAGGACCAATCGAAATCTGGCCAGAAATATAAACCTGATTGCCGCTTTGTACGTAGGGCACGTAATTGGCCACCGGAGCGACGGGCTCGGGCAGAGTGATTCCTAGGTCGGCGAGGCGGGCATCAATGGCTGACATGTTGGTCTCCTGAATGGGTTTGTTGTCGCGGACATAGGCTGCGTATGTGCGACATGCAATGCAAGAGGTTGTATTGGGGCGCCGGTCAATGCTCAAACAATCGTTATGAGCGATCAAATCCATGAGCAAGAAATGCGCTTCGATGCCCGGGATGGGTATTCTCTATCCGGTCTCGTAATCGCGCCCGCAGACCCGAAAGGGGCGGTGCTGATATCCGCTGGTACGGGGTTTCCCAAAGAGCTTTACCGACGTTTAGCGCGGCATGGCGCGCAAATGGGATATGCCTGTTTGCTCTACGATTATCGAGGAATAAGTGGGTCCTCTCCGGACAATTTGAAAGAGTTTCAAACCGATATACTTGAGTGGGCGCGATTGGATTTTGCGGCAGCGCTCGACCAAGCCCAGATACTTGCCCCTGGCAAGCCAGTCTTCACACTGGGCCATTCTGTGGGCGCGCACCTCCTGGGCTTTGCCGATAATGCACTCACGCCTATCGGGCATGCCTTCATTTGCGCTGGCTCCGGTTATTGGGGTGGGCACACGCCCCTTTATACGATGCAGGCATTGTTTTTCTGGTTGATCTACGGACCGCTTTGCCTTGCCCTTTTGGGCAAAATTCCAGCCGGGGGGATTTGGGGCGGAACGGCTTTACCGGCGGGCATTTTTCTCCAATGGCGATCTTGGGCTTTCAAAAGAGGGTATTTCGGAGATGTCCTCGAAGAGCTTGGCCCTCATCATTTCGACGATCTAACCGCGCCGATCCGCAATTGGGGTTTTGATGACGACGCTTTGGCGACTTCGCAATCCATGAATTCCTTAATGTCGATCTATCGCGCGTCTCCAAAGGAGACTGTTCGGTTGTCGCCGATGGATGTCGGGGCCAGAAATGTTGGGCATTTCGGCGCATTCAAAAGAGAAGCCAGCCAGTTTTGGTCTGAACCATTTGTTTGGTTTGATAAATTGCTTTCGGAGAAAGGCTAGGATTTGGTCTTCTCCGGCCGATTTGGGTTCAGTGCGCGCCCCTTGACCACAGCTTCTCCGCCAAAGCGTGCCCTTGCCTTGTCCATGGCGCGTTCTGCCGTTGCCCTGCGGATCGCCGATGGGTCCAGCAAATCACCGGCATCGCCGACTTCGTCCTGTAAATTGGAAAACCCGATTCCGATCAGTCGAAAACGGGTCCCGTCCGCCTCTCTTTGCAGCAATTGTCTGCCGATTTTGAAGAGAGTATTGGCTAACTGACTGGGTTCGGCCAGCGTGCGTCGACGTGTGCGCGACTTAAACTGGTCTGTCTTCAGTTTTAGCGTCACGACACGGCCTGATACAGCCTTTGCCTTCATTTGATCGGCGACCTTCACACAGAGTCGCCATAAGGGTTTTTCTAAAGCTATTAAATCATCCAAATCTGAATTAAAGGTCGTCTCGGCGGAAACGCTTTTTCGTGCACTGGTGGTGGACACATTGCGAAAATCTTCACCTCGGGCGAGACGTGCCAGTCGATATCCCATATCGCCGAATTGGCTGGCCATTTCCTTGTCGGCGCGCCGGCGCACATCGCTGAGTGTACGCAGTCCATAGCGTTCAAGCTTCGCGGCAAATGCCGGTCCAACTCCATAGACCGAACGGACGGATCTTGGTCCGAGAAATTCCAGAACTTCGCTTTTACCAACGATCGAAAATCCATGTGGTTTGTCTAAGTCGGAAGCGGTTTTGGCTAAAAACTTATTGTAGGAAAGGCCAACCGACACCGAAATACCGATCTCTTCATTGATTTTTTCTTGCAGCTTCAGCAACGTGATCACCGGTGGGGCGTTATGAAGTCGTTGTGTTCCAGTCAGATCTAGAAAGGCTTCATCAATGGATAACGGCTCCACCAGTGGGGTCACATCGCGCATCATCTCGCGAATTCGTTTTCCGGCCTTGGTGTATTTGGTCATGTCAGGTCGGATGACCACCGCGTCCGGACAGGCCTTGAGGGCTTGAAACATCGGCATGGCTGAATGCACACCATACATTCGCGCAACATAACAGGCGGTCGCCACCACACCTCTCTGTCGTCCGCCAATGATCACGGGCTTGTCTTCAAGTTCGGGATTGTCTCTTTTTTCAATCGCCGCATAGAAAGCGTCGCAATCAATATGTGCGATGGACAATTCATCGATCTCGACATGTCTAAGTGCACGGCGAGACCCGCAGTCTGGGCAGCCTCCCAATCCCTCCAGGCGACTGAGGCAGGCGCGACAGTATCCGACAGTTTGCTGACTCATATTGCGGGCCAGAGCCATGCAGCGCCACGGACACCGGAGCTGTCACCGTGGGCATTCGTCACAATGCGCGTTTGCACCTTGTCGCTGAAGACATAAGCAGGCAGCTGCGCCTGCACGGATTGGGCAATGCCATCCGCATTTGATACTCCGCCCCCAAGAACGACGATGTCTGGATCAACCAGGTTGATCACGCTGGCAAGTGCCCGAGCAAGGCGGTGAGTGTAGCGTTGTCTGGCGAGCACCGCGTCTGTATCACCCCATTCTGCAGCCGAAAAAATCTCTCGGGGGCTTTTTTGAGACCCGGTTTCTCGGGTAAATTCCGCCGCCATCGCCGGGCCGGACAGCCACGTTTCTATGCACTGGTTGCGGCCACACCAACATTGCGGGCCGTTGAGTTCGCTCTTTGTTGGCCAGGGTAGGGGGTTGTGACCCCATTCCCCGGCAATTTTTTGCGCGCCGGATACCAACTCGCCATCAATCACGATGCCACCACCAACGCCTGTTCCGATAATGACGCCGAAGACGATGTGTCTGCCTGCACCTGCGCCATCACAGGCTTCTGAGAGCGCAAAGCAATCCGCATCATTGGCGCTGCGCACGGTTCGCGAAAGCATGCGCTCCAAATCTTGAACAAGGGGGCGATCATTGAGCCAGACTGAGTTTGCGTTCCGAATCAACCCGGTGGTCGGGCTGTTAGAGCCAGGATGGCCAATCCCAATTGAACCCTCCCGGCTTTGCTGGGATTCAATACTGTTGATGAGGTTGCAAATCGCCTTGATCGCTTCAGTGTAAGTTGGGGGCGTGTCGATACGCTGGCGCACCAATACATGGCCATTTGAATCTATTGCGATGCCCTCTATTTTGGTCCCGCCCAGATCGATCCCGATTCGCATGGTCTAAAGTACCTGTTTGCATGTCTCAATATTCACGAATATGCTGATATGTTCTTATCTTGTTCCAATTCCCGAGGAAAGTACCAAACGACTCATCGTTAGTTAAGGAAGATCAGGTTTAGTGCGCTCGGGGTTCACAAGCGCACACTAAGCGCGAACAATGTACGGGAAGCGCGTCGGAGACATGCTGCAGGTCATGCCGAAAAAGGTTCTGATCGTCGAGGATAACGAGCTGAATATGAAGCTGTTCAACGATTTGTTGGAAGCTCATGGCTACGAAACCTTGCAAACTCAGGACGGATTCAAAGCGCTAGAAATGGCGCGTGAACACATGCCTGATCTGATCCTAATGGACATTCAATTGCCCGAAGTTTCTGGTCTTGAAGTCACCAAATGGCTCAAGGATGACGATGATCTCGCCGCGATTCCTGTTGTTGCCGTGACGGCTTTCGCTATGAAGGGTGATGAGGAACGTATTCGCGAGGGGGGCTGTGAAGCCTATTTGTCGAAACCGATCACCGTCATGACCTTCATAGATACCGTTCGCCGCTTCCTAGACTAAGCCAGGACTCTACAAATTTATAGAGATTGAGGCTTGCGAGTGAATTCGCAGCAATCATCGATTACGGGTTTGGTCAGATCGTTTTGAATCTCGGGCAAGAAAAAGCCGCCTCAGATGCGGGGGAGCGCTGAAGCGGCTAAACGTGACTGCAAGTAAGCAATGAGATTGCTTACTTGATTTTCGCTTCTTTGAAATCGACGTGCTTGCGGATGACCGGGTCGTACTTCTTGAGAACGAGCTTCTCGGTCATCGTGCGTGCATTCTTCTTCGTGACGTAGAAGAAACCGGTGTCAGCCGTGGAATTGAGGCGGATTTTAATGGTTGTTGGCTTCGCCATGGCTAAGTCCTGATGCTACGCGCGCGTTCGGCCCAATTGCCTTTGCGAGAGCGCGCGAACATACGCAAGGATGAAGCAGTGTCAACTGCCCTCTTGCGGACGACCGCGCACAAACAGCAGAAACAGGAAATATGAGCCTGAAATAATCGAGAGGACCAGCATCAATCCATGTGGGCCAATACTGTCCATGGCGATGCCGGTTACCGGAGGTGCGAACAGTGAGCCGAGACCGTATACCGTTATCATCGCAGCGTTTGCGGCTGCTATTGCACCGCCGCTAAATCGCTCTCCGAGCAGCGCTAATCCGACTGTATACAGGCCGCTGGCGACTCCCGCCTGGATAAATAAAAGAGGGAGAACCAGCGCAAGCTGTGTTCCGAATTGCCAGATTAATAATGGCCCGATAGCAGATGCTAGGGCTATCCAGACCAAGGTCTGCCGTCGGTCTGTCTTGTCTGCGATCCAGCCGATCGGGACCTGGATGAAAATACCGCCCATTGCCGCGGCAAACATCATCATTCCGATCACGTCCGGGGCCAGGTCGAGACGAATGGCATAGACCGGTATCATGGAGAACATGAGCGTTTCCATCGCGCCGAATGCAAGTCCGGCCGCGATCGCCGCAGGTGCGATGCCCATCGCCCGTACAATGGCCCTAAGGCTAGCACTGTCGTTATCGGGCGCGGTCGCTCCGGGCCCTCTAAGGAAGGCAACGGGCATTGTTCCCAACAGTAAGATCGCACCAGCTACGTAAAACCCGGTTCCGGAGGCTTGGTCTATAACTGTAAAGATCAGCGCTCCAACCCCAAAACCGCCGGCCAGGGCGGTACCGTATACGCCAAGCATAAAGGCACGCCGTTCAGGGCTCACAATTTGGTTGATCCAGGTTTCGCTGATTACAAAAACCATGGTGATGAATGAGCCGACAATCAGCCGAATGAAAAACCAAACCCATGCTGACGTGAAGAACGTGAATAAAGAAAAGAGCGCACCCGCTGCGATTAGGCTGATAATCAGCAAAACCCTCGGTCTCACAATCTTCATAAAATAGGGCGCGAATGGCGCAAGAAACACAGTTGAAAGCGCGCCAGCTGCGACATTGTACCCTTCGATCAAGCCTGAGCCGAACCTGATTTCCAGCTGCAAAGATATGAGAGGCGCTGTGAGTCCAAAGACGATGCCGCAGACGGCCGCGCAGCAAATCGCGGCGATCAGGCTTCGTATGTTGTTGTGAGCGGGATCAGAGAGAAGGGCGAACATGCTCGAGCTATACCTCCACCAGCGCATGGCGTCGCTGATTTTTCCCCTAAAGGTCTTTGACGACCATATTGCCATGATCACCGTGGATCCAGCGTGGCGGCTTGGGTGCCGGCTCACTGACGCGCTCCAGCTCGCCCAGAACGAAATGGGTCACCATAGGCAGATCCAGCTTGTGAGCCTGACTGAGCGGGACCCAATGCACATCTTCAAGCTCAGGGCTCGGCGTAGGCGCACGGTCATCGAACAATGCCGCTGAATCGGCCGTGAAAAACCAGGTATCGAACCGCCGTGATCGCCCGGGAGGCGTAACAGCGCGTGTTATCAATTTCAGCTGTGAGAGGTCAGGAGCCAAATTTTCATCGCGAAATGGTTTCCAGTTTGCGTGGCGGGACTTGCATGGGCCAGTGCTCGCGATCAGCAGGCCTGTCTCTTCCACCGTTTCTCGAACCGCGGCAATCGCCGCCGCCCGGGCCCGTCGTTCAGGAAGGCTTCGGCACATGACAGCCATGGCACCTGCGTCGAGATCACTGCTGAAGGGGCCGGTGGAATCAGCGCGGTCGACCCGCCCGCCCGGAAAAACGTATTTGTTTGGCATGAACACATGTTTTGCCGACCGTCTGCCCATCAAGACTTCCAACTCAGCGTTCGCCGGGCGCGTAAGAATCAGCGAGGCAGCCAAGCGAGGGCGCAGGGTCTTCGCCTGTGGGTTTCGGGCTTCATCCGAGTTAGGTGCCCTCATCGACGCTTGCCTTTTTTGCGTGGAGTACCACCGCGGCGAGATTTATTGTTGCTGCTTGCTCGATAAGAACCCTTGCCGCGCTTGGGCCTGGGGCCCTTGATGGCTGGCGTGAGAATTTCTAGCAAAAGACCGCCGGTGATCGGCTGAGCTTCCTCGATCTTCACGCTCACCTTCATGCCAATTGGAAAACGCCCGCCGGTCTCTTCGCCGATTAACGTGTGAATACGCTCATCATGCGTAAATCGCTCACGACCAAGACGGCTGATCGGAACCAGCCCGTCAGCACCGGTATCCTCAAGCCTCACAAACGCGCCGAACCGTGTAACGCTGGTAATCTTCCCCTCAAATTGTGAACCGACACGATCGGCGAGGAATAGCGCGATAAAGCGGTCAACTGCATCGCGTTCCGCGGCCATCGCCCGGCGTTCTGTCTGGGAAATCTCATCGGCGATAACGTCTAAACGACTGCGCTCTTCATCCGTCTGGCCATCATTGCCGAGCTTCTCTGCCCGGATAAGCGCCCGATGGACTGTGAGATCTGCGTAGCGCCGAATAGGAGAGGTGAAATGCGCGTAGCGTTCCAGGTTGAGGCCAAAATGCCCTTGATTGTTGGTGGAGTACACGGCCTGTGACTGACTACGCAGGACCATCATATTCACCGTCTCATAATGGTCAGTGCCCTCAGACTGCTTGAGCAGGCGATTGAAACGGGACGTCGCCAATTGCTCGCCACGCGTCCATTTAAAGCCAATGCTCGGCAGAAATTCCGCCAGATTGTTGATTTTCTCGGTGCCCGGTTCTTCGTGCACACGATAAATTTGAGGCGTTCGCTTGGCTTCCAGCGTTTCCGCGGCGCAAACATTGGCCTGGATCATAAATTCTTCGACCAATTTATGGGCATCAAAGCGATCGCGTGTTTCAACACCGGTGACCGTGCCATCTTCGGCGACGCGGACCCGGCGCTCCGGCATGTTTATGTCCAGAGGTTCGCGGAGCTTTCGAGCCTCCTTCAGCGCCGCATATGCACCCCATAGGGGCTGTAGTACGGGTTTGAGCATCTTGTTGGCAGCTTTGGTGCCCTTGCCGTCAATCGCGTCCTGGGCCTCGTTGTAAGAGAGCTTGGCCGCGGATTTCATCCAGCCCCGCAAAAAACGGTGGTCGCGCTTGATGCCGTTCTTGTCGAAGACCATACGAACGGCCAGGCAGGGCCGTTCTTCGCCCTCACGCAGGGAACACAGGTCATTGGACAGGCGTTCGGGCAGCATCGGCACGACACGATCGGGCAAATATACGGAATTACCGCGTTTAAACGCGCCTTTATCGAGATGCCCACCGGGCTCAACATAGGCAGCGACATCGGCGATAGCGACCATCACAATCCAGCCGCCCTGATTTTTGGGCGCGTCATCTGGAGCGGCCCAGACGGCATCATCGTGATCCTTGGCGTCGGCGGGGTCGATTGTGATCAAAGGGATGTCGCGCAGATCATCGCGGTTTTTTGACGTCGCTTTCTTGGTCTTCTTGACCTCTTTGAGTTCTGCATCGGCAAAACCAGTTGGGATGCCGTGGGCGTACATGGCGATGATGCTGCCGGCCCCCGCTGTGTCCGCATTGCCAATGACTTCAACAATTTCGGCGGTTTTCAGTCCATAGCGGCGTTCACGGGCAATGGCGCAAAGCACCAAATCACCGTCTTCAGCTTTCTCGGCTTCTCCCTTGACCGGTACCAGCTCGTAGCGATTTCGTTTGTCGATCGGCTGCAGTCGATACTGGCCTTGTTTGGGCTTTCGCAGAACACAGAGAATTTTTTGTGCGGTGCCACCCAGGGCCTTAATGATGCGGGCCGAGAATCCGCCTTCGCCATCATCGCTCAGGCGGACCAGCGCTTTGTCCCCAACACCAATAGCTGGCTTGCCGCCGCCGCCAGCGCCTTCGCCGGGGGCTAACCGGATAACGGGTGCTGGCCCACGATCATCTCTGGCGGGAGCGGCAAGCAATTCACCATCTTCGTCACGTCCCGTGATGATCACAACGGTAACGGCGGGCAGGGCACCTGCGAGGCTGTAATTGCGGCGATTGTCCTTGGTGATGACACCTTCGTCCTCAAGCACCATCAGCGCATCCTTGAGGTATGCTTTGTCATCGCCCTTAAGACGAAGCTCGCGCGCCAATTCGCGATTGCCGAACTGGCCTTCGCCGCGCTTGATCGCGTCCAGCAGCGCTGTTCGTGTCAGGCCTGAACCCGTGGGGCCGGCGCTCTTGTTTTTCGGGCCGGCCATATTGATCAATCCGCCTTCGCGTCAGGCTTGGCCTTGGGGGCCGCCTTTTTCTTGGCCGGGGCCTTCTTCTTTGCGGCGGGTTTTTTCGCTGTGGCCTTCTTTTTCGCCGGGGCCTTCTTCTTGGCCGGGGCTTTTTTCTTCTTACCGCCCTTGGCTGCTTTTTCTTCTACCCAGACCATGGCCTGTTCAAGCGTAACGCTTTCCGGCTCGGTGCCCTTGGGCAGGGTGGCGTTGATCTTCTCGTACTTCACATACGGGCCGTAGCGACCTTCCATGATGCGAACCGGCTTTCCATCATGTTCGCCCAATTCCTTGAGCGCCTTGGCCGTCGCGCGACGTCCACCATTTGCGCGTTTGTCGGCGAGAACGGAAACCGCGCGATTGAGACCGATATCAAAGACTTCCTCGACGGTCGGGATATTGGCGTAGGTGCCGTCATGTAAAACGTAAGGGCCGTAGCGACCGATATTTGACGAGATCGGCTTACCGTCTTCTGGGTGGTCCCCGATCGCGCGTGGTAGATTGATCAGGTCCAGCGCCTGTTGTTCCGTTAGATCGGCGGCGCTCCATCCTTTAGGAATGGATGCGCGCTTGGGCTTCTTTTCACCCTCAACTTCCATCTCCAGATAAGGACCGAAGCGACCGTCTTTCAAGCTAACTGGCTTACCTGTATCGGGATGCACCAATAATTCGCGATCTTCGGCAGGAGCATCAGCTCCCTCTTTGGGGCTCATCTGGCGCGTGAATTTGCACTCCGGATGATTTGAACATCCCAAGAACGCACCGAATTTTCCGAGACGCAGACTGAGACGGCCTTCTTTGCAAGACGGGCAGAGGCGTGGATCGGAACCATCTTCTTTCTCGGGGAAAATGTGCGGGGCCAACTCATCATTGAGTGTGTCCAGCACCTCTGTGATGCGCAAATCGCCAATGTCATCAATGGCGGCACGGAAGTCAGTCCAGAAATCACGCAGTAATTGTTTCCAGTCGAGATCGCCGTTCGAGACTTTGTCCAACTGACCTTCGAGGGCGGCGGTGAAGTCGAATTCGACATATTTCGAGAAGAAATTTTCAAGGAATGCGGTGACCACCCGGCCTTTGTCGCAGGGCTCGAAGCGGTTCTTCTCCATCAATACGTAGTCGCGATCGCGGAGCACTTGAAGCGTGGCGGCGTAGGTCGATGGGCGACCAATTCCCAGTTCTTCCATGCGCTTGACCAGCGACGCTTCGGTGAAACGCGGCGGCGGCTGTGTGAAGTGCTGGTCGGCGTGTGTTTTCTTGACGGTTGTGGCGGAGCCATTTGTGACTTTAGGAAGGCGGTTTTCGCCTTCACCGTCATCATCATCGCGGCCTTCCTGATACAGCGCAAGAAAGCCATCAAACATCAAGACGGAACCGGTGGCCCGCATGCCGAGTTGTTTATCCGCGGAGGTAATGTCGATTGTTGTGCGCTCGAAACGTGCACTTTCCATCTGGCTGGCAACGGCCCGACGCCAGATGAGCTGATAGAGCTTGAACATATCTTCATCGACAGACATGTCCTTGGGCAGGCGCGCGAAGCTGGTTGGTCGGATGGCTTCGTGTGCTTCTTGGGCATTCTTTGCCTTCGATGCGTAGACGCGTGGCGCTGCAGGCACGTAGAGCGAGCCGTGCTCAGCCGCAATTACATCGCGGGCCTGTGTGATTGCTTCGGGCACGATGGAAACGCCATCGGTACGCATATAGGTAATCAAACCAACAGTTTCGCCGCCGATATTGACACCTTCATACAGTTTTTGAGCGGTGCGCATGGTGCGTGTGGCGTTGAAGCCGAGCTTGCGAGCGGCTTCCTGTTGCAGTGTGGACGTTGTGAAAGGCGCTTGTGGATTACGGCGGGTGGGCTTGGCTTCTACACTGGTGACGGTGAGTGAAGCCGCGTTGATTGCCTCAACAGCGGCATTGGCCGTAGCGCGATCTTTGATAGACAGCTTTTGCAGCTTTTCGCCGGCATAGGTCACGAGGCGTGCGCGGAACGGATCTCCACCGGCAGCGACATCGGCGTCTATTGACCAGTATTCCTCGGGCTTGAACTTCTCAATCTCCAACTCGCGGTCGCAGATCAAACGCAGGGTGACGGACTGGACGCGGCCAGCGGATTTGGAGCCGGGAAGCTTGCGCCACAGGATTGGCGACAGGGTAAAGCCAACGAGGTAATCCAGCGCGCGGCGGGCCAAATAGGCATTGACCAATTCCATATCAACGGCGCGAGGATGCTTCATAGCTTCCTGGACGGCCTGCTTGGTAATAGCGTTGAATGCGACGCGTTCGATGGTGACATTTTTTAGTGCGCGTCGCTTTTCCAGGGCTTCGAGCAGGTGCCAGGAGATCGCTTCACCTTCGCGATCCGGGTCAGTCGCGAGAACGAGGCGGTCTGATTCTTTCAGGGCGTCGGCGATGGCTTTGACGCGTTTGGCCGACGCTGTGTCGACTTCCCAGGCCATCGCAAAATCTTCATCTGGTTTGACCGATCCATCCTTGCTGGGCAGGTCTCGGACGTGTCCGAAGCTGGCCAGAACAATGAAGTCTGAACCCAGGTATTTGTTGATGGTTTTTGCTTTGGCGGGAGACTCGACTACGACGACGTTCATCAGGTTTTGTTCCGGAAAAATTGGGTGTGACCGGGCGTCGGTCAAGGCGCGGGAAAGTGTGCGAGCTGTTAGCCTGTGTCAACCGGGCGGTGCTCTTGGGCGATTTTATCACGGGTCTGGCCGGGGTCTGGCAGGGGGCAGATGGGGGTATGATGGGGGCAAGAGGGGGCGGGCGTGTGGAGGACGTTATGTGCCCGGCGCAACGGTGAAGCAGGGTTGGTCCTGTGCCGCCAGCAGATTGCACAAATTGTCGGCTTGAATGGCGCTGAGGGCTTCAAAGCGAGCGCGCCACAAACGATTGCCATTCACCTCGATCACCCGGGCCGCCGGTTGCGCGTCACCAAACTGGTTAGATGTGCTGGCGAGGGCTGACAGCCGGGTGTGGGCGGCATCAACGCTATTGTAGGCACCGACCTGGATTGACCAATGGCCGCTATTGGTGACGAGCAGGGTTTGCTCAAGATGCTGAGATGTGGGGAGAGATGGGCGGTTATCCACCACTTCAATTTCCGCCGGTGGTGCGTTTTGGGTCGACCCCATTTCGATCTCGTTGCGGGCCGGATTGATGCGCGGCGAATCGATACTGGCGAACATTTCGCTTTCGACGCGACTCTCGAGTGCATCGAAGGCGGCCTCCAGTAATTCTTCGGCATGGGCGTCGCGAGAGGCGGCGGTTGGCCCCCCGAGGACGACAGTGATGAGGCGATGCTCCCCACGAGCAGCCGTAACGACGACGTTGAAACCCGAGGCGCGAATATAACCGGTCTTCAGGCCGGTCACCCCGTCAACGCGACCGACAAGTGTGTTGTGATTTTCATAGGTATTTCCATTCCAGACAAAACGCGTCTCCTGGAAATAATGGAAATATTGCGGAAAATCCCGATCCAGCGCGACCGCGAGACGGGCCATGTCGCGTGCGGTAGTTGCTTGATCGGCGTTGGGCAGACCCGAGGCATTCTGGAAGATCGTCGATTGCAGCCCCAGCTCTTCACCGCGGGTCGTCATGTGTTGTGCAAAGAGACGTTCACTACCGGACAGGCGCTCACCAACTGCGATGGCGACGTCATTGGCACTTTTGATGACGAGAGCACGGATTGCGTCCTCGACACGAATGGTTGATCCGGCGACAAGATCGAGACGTGAAGGCGAGGCAGAGGCGGCCGTTCTCGACACCCGAATTTGATCATCCAGACCAATCTCTCCTTCCGCCAGAGCCTGGAAAAGCAGGTAGAGGGTCATCATCTTCGTCAGGGACGCTGGATGGCGTTGCGCCTGAGACCTTCGCGAGTGCAGCACACTGCCGGTATTGGCATCCACGACAAATGCCGCATAGCGAGAATCGTCCGCGCGCGCCGCAGCCTGGCTCGGCGTTAAAACCACGAGCATGGTCGTAAAAATTGCTAGCCATTCATGTCGAAAACCCCGGGTCATGTCAGCGAATGTGCCTCACGGCTGTTTCCACGAGGTTAAGGATGACGGTTGGTCTTTATTTATTTGTGCGGCGCGTAACGGATGCTTGGCTCAGAATTCTTCGCATGGATGATCACATTGTGAACGACCCCGCCATCGTCATGTCCGAATTTCGACAGAGATTTGTCTTGGCGTTTCCTTCTTGCTGTCGAAATGCAGGTTAAAATGACCAATTGAGCCTCAGGCGTGATAAGTTATGGTGTTCCTCGGCTGTTTAAGAAGCCTTCAAATAGCCGTTCACCATACCTATTTACCAATCTGGGTGTCTCAAAAGTACATGAATACGGGTAAAAAATGACTAAACGAAATCAAGAAGATAACGATCATTTTGAGGAATCTGGCCTGGCGACGAAGACAAGACCAGCCACGAAGAAACCTTCGCTTTACCGTGTTCTGCTACTTAATGATGACTACACGCCGATGGAGTTTGTTGTGGAGATCCTGGTGGGGATTTTTCGCAAGTCACCGGAGGACGCTGCTGGAGTGATGCTTCATGTCCATCAAACCGGCGTCGGAATGTGTGGTGTGTACACATACGAGGTTGCCGAAACGAAGGTAGCCCAGGTTATGGACGCTGCAAGACGGTCTCAACACCCCCTGCAGTGTACGATGGAAAAGGATTAGTGTGGTGCCCTCATTCTCAGCAGATCTGGAAGACTCGCTTCATCGCGCATTGGGTTATGCCAACGAGCGCGGACATGAATTTGCGACATTAGAACATCTCCTGCTTGCGATGATCGATGATCAGGACGCAGGTGCGGTGATGAAAGCGTGTGATGTGGACCTTGAAGAGCTCCGTACAACGCTGGCCGAGTATATCGATACCGAACTGACAGAGCTCGCGGTTGATGATGACGAGGATGCCAAGCCAACAGCGGGTTTCCAACGTGTCATCCAGCGCGCTGTGATTCACGTCCAGAATGCCGGACGCGAAGAAGTGACCGGCGCAAATGTGCTCGTAGCGCTGTTCGCCGAGCGCGAAAGCCATGCGGCCTACTTCCTGGCAGAGCGCGATATGACGCGCTATGACGCTGTTAATTATATCTCTCACGGGATTGGCCGGAAGCCAGGCGCGAATGAAGAACGCGCAGTTCAAGGCACAGAAGAACCTGCTGAAAAGCAGAAAGAAGGCGATGCGCTGACCGCGTATTGCGTCAATCTGAACGAAAAAGCCAAAGCAGGCGGCGTTGATCCGCTGATCGGTCGCGAGAGCGAAGTTGAGCGCTGCGTCCAGATCCTTTGCCGCCGCCGAAAGAATAATCCGCTGCTGGTGGGTGATCCCGGTGTTGGCAAGACCGCCATCGCCGAAGGATTGGCGCGTAAAATTGTTGAAAACCAGGTGCCGGATGTTCTGGCCAAGGCGACAATCTACTCCCTTGATATGGGCTCGCTCCTGGCGGGTACGCGGTATCGCGGTGATTTCGAGGAACGCGTCAAACAGGTGGTTACTGAGCTGGAAAAGCTGGACGATTCCGTTCTCTTCATTGACGAAATCCACACCGTAATCGGTGCGGGTGCCACGTCGGGCGGAGCAATGGATGCCTCCAATCTTCTGAAGCCGGCTCTGCAGTCAGGTAATCTGCGCTGCATGGGGTCCACGACCTATAAGGAATATCGCCAGCACTTCGAAAAGGACCGCGCCCTGGTGCGTCGGTTCCAGAAAATCGATGTGGTTGAGCCTTCCGTTCCGGATACGATCAAGATCCTGCAGGGCCTGAAGTCCTATTTCGAAGAATTCCACGATGTGCGCTTCACCAATGATGCGCTGCAGTCGGCTGTTCAGCTTTCCGCCCGTTATATGGGCGATCGCAAATTGCCGGATAAAGCCATCGACGTGATTGACGAGGCGGGCGCGCAAATGCGCTTGATGCCAGCGTCAAAGCGTAAGAAGACGATTGGCGTCAAGGAAGTGGAAGGCGTGGTCGCTGTGATGGCCCGCATCCCACCGAAATCCGTGACCAAGGATGACGAATCCTTGCTCAAGTCGCTTGAAACAGATCTGCAGCATGTTGTCTTCGGGCAGGATGAGGCGATTTCCAAACTGTCGACCGCGATCAAATTGGCGCGCGCTGGTTTGCGTGAGCCTGACAAGCCAATCGGTAGCTATCTGTTCTCCGGACCAACAGGCGTTGGTAAAACCGAAGTGACGAAGCAATTGGCGGACGTCATGGGTGTTGAGCTGCATCGCTTTGACATGTCGGAATATATGGAGCGTCATGCGGTTTCCCGTCTGATCGGCGCACCTCCAGGCTATGTCGGTTTCGATCAGGGCGGTCTTTTGACCGATGCCATCGACCAGCATCCACATTGTGTGTTGCTGCTGGACGAGATCGAGAAAGCACATCCTGACATTTTCAATATTCTGCTGCAGGTCATGGATAATGGTTGTCTGACCGACTCCAATGGCAAGAAGGTTGATTTCCGCAATGTTATCATGGTGATGACAACAAATGCGGGTGCCTCTGATGCACAGAAGGAAGCGATCGGCTTTGGCCGTGGCCGCAAGGATGACGAAGCGGACAAGGCGGTCGAACGTCTGTTCACGCCGGAATTCCGTAATCGTCTCGATGCGATTATTCCGTTTGCTCCACTGCGTCCGGAAGTGATCGCCCGGGTCGTCGAGAAGTTTGTTCTGCAGCTGGAAGCTCAGCTTACAGACCGCGGCATTTCCTTCGAGCTGACTGCGGATGCTACAGCCTGGCTGGCGGATCGTGGTTATGACAGCCGCTTTGGTGCTCGTCCGCTTGGACGTGTCATCCAGGAACACATCAAGAAGCCTCTGGCAGACCAAATTCTGTTTGGCGAGCTCAAGAAAGGCGGCTTGGTGAAGGTTGATGTCGATGCGGCGGATCCAGATAAGCTGGATTTCCACATCACGCCTGCCGACCGTCTCCTGCCGGTCAAGGCCAAGGGCAAGAAGCCCAAGGGCAAAAAAGGCAAGAAAGAACAGGTCTGAGACTTGTCACTTCAATGAACACGAAAACGGCGCTCATTTGAGCGCCGTTTTTGTTTGCGCGGACAGCATTTGACCTGCACTATTTACTGACGTGATCGGGACGGTGACGCTAGAAACAGGCAGCTTGAAAGGCTGACACCGTGATCGATTCCCCGGCAGATATGCGCTCGGCGCAGGACATTCTGCAATCCACCTTTGGTTTTCCTGAATTTCGACCGGGGCAGGCGGCGATTGTTGATCGGCTGATGGCCGGCACAAATACGCTGTGTGTGATGCCGACCGGGGCCGGCAAGTCCCTGTGTTATCAAGTACCTGCTTTGATGATGGAGGGGGCGACCATTGTTGTATCGCCGCTGACAGCCCTTATGGATGACCAGATTGCCGGTCTCGCGGCCAATGGTGTGCAGGCCGCGGCCATCCATTCAGGCCGGAGCCGCGAAGATAATGTGGCGGCGTGGCGGGCGTTTCAGTCTGGTAAGGCCAAGCTTCTCTATTTATCGCCGGAACGTCTGATGACGGATCGCATGGTGGCGGCTCTGGAGACCGTGCACATATCCATGTTTGTGGTGGATGAGGCGCATTGTGTCTCCAAATGGGGTGCGAGTTTCCGACCGGAATATGAGTTGCTGGGCGGGCTAAAAAACAGATTCCCGAACGCCTGCATCGCGGCTTTCACCGCGACCGCTGACAACGCCACGCGACGCGATATTTCCGCCAAGCTTTTCGACGGGCAGGGCGACATTGTGGTGCACGGTTTTGATCGACCCAATCTGCAACTTTGTGTAACGGAAAAAACGAGTTGGAAGCCCCAGGTATTGTCCTGGCTGGAACCGCGTCGGGCCCAATCGGGTATCGTGTATTGCCTGTCTCGAAAGTCGACCGAGGAAGTGGCTGATTTGCTGGTCGAGCAAGGTTTTCGAGCTCTGCCTTATCATGCGGGCCTGTCGCCGGAAACGCGTCGTGAAAATCAGGAAGCCTTCATGGCGGAGGACGCCGTGGTAATGGTGGCAACGATCGCCTTTGGTATGGGGATCGACAAGCCGGACATTCGGTTTGTTTTCCACTTGAATTTGCCCGCTTCGATGGAGGCGTATTATCAGGAAATCGGGCGTGGTGGCCGCGATGGTGCTCCCGCCGACGCCATGATGCTGTATGCGCTCAAAGACGTGACAATGCGCCGTCGTTTCATCGACGAGGATGATGCGGACAGCGACCACAAACGCCGCGAACACAAGCGCCTGGATGCTTTGCTCGCTTATTGTGAAGCCTCGCAATGTCGCCGGGTGATGCTGTTGTCCTATTTTGGCGAGGACGATGCCGAGCCATGCGGCAATTGCGATACCTGCCTGGACCCGCCGGACCTAATTGAGGCAACGACTGAGGCCCAAATGCTGTTCTCAGCCATCATGCGGACCGGCCAGATGTTTGGCGGTGGACACGTCATTGACGTGCTGCGCGGTGCAGATACGGACAAGATACGCCAACGCGGTCATGAGCAATTGCCGACTTACGGCGTCGGGCAGGACAAAGCCAAAACCTGGTGGCAGGGTCTGATCCGGCAAATGGTCGCGGGTGGATATCTGACGATTGATATCGAGGGATATGGCGGCCTGAAGCTGACCTCAAAGGGCGACGGAGTCTTGCGGGGTCAGGGCAATGTGGAGATCCGCCAGATCAAGACGAAGGTCAAAAAGGCAAGCACGCGGAAGACTCGCATTGCGGCGGATATTGAGCTGTCTGACGTTGATCATGAACTTTTATCGCGTCTGAAAACCCTGCGCCGCGAACTCGCATCGGAGCGTAATGTCCCGGCTTATATTATCTTTTCCGACGCGACCCTGACCGACATGTGCCATCTGCGCCCGGAAAACCTTGATCAGATGGGCAGCGTTAATGGAATCGGCCCGAAGAAGTTGAAGGATTTCGGGACGCTCTTCCTCGAAGTGGTTCGAAGCGAATTCTAGTTTATCTGAGAGCGGCCCGGACTTTCGCCGCGTGGGCTTCCAATTCTGTCATATCCGCCATGCCACCGCCGTGTGGGCCGACCGTGTCTCCATTGATCCGGGGGATCAGGTGGAAGTGGACGTGGAACACAGTTTGGCCCGCCGCTTCGCCACTGAATTGCACCAGCATGATGCCGTCCGGGGCGAGGGCCGTTTGCATGGCTTTTGCGTGCCGCTGCACCTGAGCCATTGTCGTCACAAGCGCTTCGGCTGACATATCCAACATATTGCGGACGGGTTCCTTGGGGATCACCAGCACATGCCCAGGGGCCTGAGGGAAGACGTCCATGATTGAGAGGACATCCGCGTCCTCATAGATCTTCACCGCGGGCATTTCGCCGCGGATGATTTTGGCAAAAATGTTCTGGTCGTCATAGGGGCCTGAAATGCTCATGCGTTAGTTTCCTCTGCACGCGCAGGGGCGCTGCTTGCTATGTCGGCTTTAAACGGGCTTTCCTGAGCAAGCAACTCGATCTTCTGGGACATTGCGGCGCGTTCCTGGTCGAGATAATCGCCAACGGCACCGCGAAGGCCCTCATGCGCGATCCAGTGGGCGGAATGAACCGCCTGGGCGCGATAGCCGCGAGCCAGCTTGTGTTCGCCCTGGGCTCCGGCTTCCACACGGCTAAGCCCGCGCGCGATGGCCGCGTCGATGGCTTGGTGATAGCAGAGCTCGAAATGCAGGTGAGGGTGCTCCTCCAAGCGTCCCCAATATCGGCCATAGAGCGCGTCGCTGCCGATGAAATTGAGTGCTGCTGCGATGTAGCGGCCTTCGCGTTTTGCCAGCACCAGCAGGATGTCGGCGGGCATACGTTGGTGTATCAGGTTGAAAAATTCACGATTGAGATAGGGATAACCCCATTTGCGGGACCCGGTTTGCTGATAGCAATTGAAGAACACATCCCAGTGTTCAGGCTGTAAATCGTCACCGGATAATGACTCTATTTCCAGGCCCGCCTGGGCCTCGCGGCGTTCCTTGCGCAAGGCTTTGCGTTTGCGTGATGATAGAGCGGCGAGGAAGTCGTCATAGGATGCATAACCGTTATCCTGCCAGACAAATTGGCGATCAAGTCGCGGCAGAAGCCCCGCGCGGTTCAACTCATCGGCCTCGTCGGCGACCGGAAAGTTGATATGCCAGCCTGAGGCCCCCCATTGGAGCGCGCATTGTTGTGCACCTTGCATGAGGATGAGGCGGTTTTTTTGCGTGCGCGCGAGAATGCGTCGGCCGGTCGCCGGGGTGAATGGAATAGCGGTTAGCAGCTTGGGGTAATACTGGCCGCCCGCGCGTTGTAATGCGTCGGCCCAGGCATGATCGAAAACATACTCGCCCTGACTGTGTCCTTTGACGTAAAGCGGCAGGGCGCCTTGCAATTTTCCATCGTTGTCCTCGAGGAGCAAATGCCGGGGACCCCAGCCGGTTTCCTCAATTGCGCAACCCGATTCCTCGAGAGCTTGCAAGAAGTTCCAGCTTAGAAACGGGTCGTATTCTGCTCCAGGAGGATTGGCAATCGCATCCCAGGCCGTCGGGTCAATTTGTGATAAGCGCGTGATCGAACGCAGCGTTAATGCTGTGTCTGCTTGCGGGGCATTCTTAGTTGAACTGGTCACAAATTATTGGTTGCGTCGCTGTCGGCGCATCTGACGCAAATCAGCGGCCGTTGGTTGACTGACCGCTTCGAGCTCCGTTGCCCGGAACCAGGCAGTCGTGCCGTTTTCCAGCCCGGCGCGCGCGCGACCGGCAAACTGATTTGCCCGCATGCGGTTGCCCACAGCAAAGGCCTGCTCGGCAACGGCGAGCTGCGCCAGCGGCGTGTTGCCATTACGCTCATGCACGATGGAAAGCTGATACCAGGCAAAGGAATTGTCGTGTTCAATATTAAGAGCCACCCGTAAATGACCGGCAGCCTCCTCCAGATATTCGGGGTTTTCCGTGGCGATCATTGCAATGGCCAAATTCACCCGAAGGAGCGGTGCCGTCGGCTCGAGATCCACCGAGGTTTGATGGTAGGGTATGGATTCAGCCGCACGCCCGCTCTCAAACAGCATCTGACCGAAAAGCTCATGAAAATATGGGTTGAGCGGTTCTTCATCAACGAGACTCTGGATTTCTGA
Organism: Maricaulis sp.; assembly: GCA_029251785.1. GTDB lineage: Bacteria > Pseudomonadota > Alphaproteobacteria > Caulobacterales > Maricaulaceae > Maricaulis. The sequence continues at coordinate 33,383 of JAQXCQ010000101.1, forward strand.
CTGGGCCTCGTCAATACGGGCTTCGCGGTAATAGGCTACGGCCCGGGCATAGCGGGCATAGAGCGATTGGTCGGTTTCCGGGTACCGAAAGTGGACAAATTGCGGTGCTGCCGTGAACCCGTAAATTTTGGCCTGAATGCGCCGCAGGCGATCGACTTCGACCGGGGGATCCAGAACGCCGAAATGTTCGGCGGAATTGACGTTTTCTCTCAGGGCGACAATGCGTTGAGATGATAGCGGGTGTGACCGAAAATACGGAAAACGGCGCGCCTGCGACATCACTTCCTGATAGCGAAAGCGTTCGAAGAAGGCGACGAGGCCTTCACCGGAATTGCCGCTGGCTTCCAGAAAATTCAAACCGGCCTGGTCGGCGGCGGATTCCTGGGCGCGGGAATAGGTCATGAATTGGAGCGCGCCAAATTGTTGACTGGACGCGAGCAGCGCTCCGGCAGCCTGACCTTCGCCAGCCAGTGCAGCGAGCACTCCAAGCCCGACACTGACAAACATCGGCACCTGAGCGGCGGCGAGGCCTTCATCGACCCGCGCGAGGTGTGCACCGGATATATGACCGGTTTCATGGGCGAGGACGCCGCGAAGTTGATTGGGGTTTTCGGCCTCGATAATGGTGCCGGTGTGGGTGAAGATATTCTGGCCCCCGGTGACGAAGGCGTTGATCGAGGGATCCGCGATTATGTACAGGCCGACATCATTGGGTTCCAGACCCGCCGCAATGAATAGCGGCGTGGTGTAATCGCGCAGCATATGCTCGATTTCGGTGTCGCGGATCAGGCTTTGCGCCAATCCGGGTGTCGCTGTGGCAGCTGCAATAACACACGCTGCGGCGATGGTCTTCAGGCTACGCATCCTGCCTCCACTACAAAGTCCCCGCCTGTTGATGATAGCAGCACATCCCACAAGTGCCACCCGTAAGTGCGTCTCCCGCGAACCCGGTAACCCAGACTCGCGGGAGAGGTGTTTATTTTCCGAACAGACCGGTGCGATTCCACCAGCCTTTGCGTTGTGGCTTGTCGGATTTTTCAGCCTCGGCAGGCGCCGGTGTGGCATCTGTCTTTGGCTCAGCGGCAGCCTTTTCCTTCGCAGCCTTTGGTTTCGCCTTGGCACGTGTGCGTGGTTTTGCCTTGGGCTTTTCTTCGGTGGCGGCATCGTCAGTTTTTGATTCGGACGGGGCCTCGGTTGCGGTGTCGGATGTGGCTTCCGCTGCAGGCTCTGCCTTTTTGCGACGGGTCCGACGCTTTGGCTTTGCCGGTGCGTCATCGTCGCCGTCAGCGGCAGGCGACGTCGCGGTGCTGGTCTCCTCAGCCTTCGCCTCGGATGCGTCCGCATCGGCCTTCTTGCGCGGGCGCCGGGTTCGACGTTTGGGCTTGTCATCACTGACAGCCTCATCAGATGCAGGGGCATCAGGCGTGGCTTCGGCAGTGCTTGTGTCAGCCGAACTGTCAGTGTTGGCTGCATCTTCGGCTTTGCGGCGACGACGCGGACGGCGACGCTTGCTGCCATCCTTTGGTGAGGAATCGCCGGTTTCGGAACCTTCAGCCTGCGCCGGTACGGGGGCTTCGGTTTCACCAGATTCAGCACTATTTTCGGACGCCTCATTGGCCTCAGCTGATGCATTGGCTGCATTCTCTGCAGATTCAGCATTATTGCCCCGGCGACGTCCACGACCACCGCGTCTTCCACGACGGCGACGACGTGGCTGCTCTTCACCGTCTGCGGTTGGCGTCTCCGCATCACCTTCGGCTTTGGTCTCGGCTGGTGCTTCGCCGTCATCGGCCGTTTCTGCGGTGGTATTATTATCTTCGCCGGAACCAGACCCGCGACGACGGCGACGACGCCGACGTTTGCGTCCACCGGTTTCAGACGTACCGCCTTCATCAGAGGATTGTGTTTCTGTTTCGGCTTCGACTTCAGACGTATCGATTTCCTCGACGGACTCCACAGAAAGCGGTGCGATCACCAATTCCTCGCCGGCCTTGCGGGTTTCCAGTGGCTCGAGGGTAAAATCAGGCATGTTGAGCGTGTCGTCCGACGCGACGCTGACGCGCATTTCGAAATTCGCCTCGATAGACAGAAGATGGTCACGCTTGTCATTGAGAAGGTAAAGAACAACGGCAGTGGGTGCCGTCAGACGGATACGCTTGGAGCGCCCTTTCAGGCCTTCTTCTTCCAACCCACGCAGAGCGACTAGGGCACTGGATTCCACCGAGCGCACATGTCCAATACCCTGACAGGTCGGACAGATGTGGGTCGAGCCTTCCAGGATTGATGAGCGGCGCCGTTGCCGGGAGATTTCCATCAAACCAAATTGCGAAATGCGTCCGACCTGTAATCGGGCCCGATCGCGCTTGAGCACGTCTTTCATGCGCTTCTCGACGGCGCGATTGTTTCGGTTTTCATCCATATCGATGAAATCGATAACAATAAGTCCGGCGAGATCGCGGAGACGCATTTGGCGTGCGACTTCGGTGGCAGCCTCAAGATTGGTCTTGAGCGCTGTTGTTTCGATATTTCGTTCGCGGGTCGAACGGCCTGAGTTGACGTCTACCGAGACAAGGGCCTCGGTTGGATTGATGACCAAATATCCGCCAGATTTGAGCGGTACAGTTGGTGAATAATTGGCCTCAAGCTGAGTTTCGACACGATGGCGCAGGAAAAGCGGCACGCTTTCCTTGTAGTGCTGCACATTCTTTGCGTGGCTCGGCATGAGCATTTTCATAAACGCCTTGGCTTCCTTGTAGGCGGCATCGCCCTGTACAAGAACGCCATCGATTTCCTTGTCATACATGTCGCGAATGGCGCGTTTGACCAGGTTGCCTTCTTCATAGATCAGGCTTGGCGCGACCGATTTGAGAGTCAGCTCGCGGATATTTTCCCATAGGCGCGTCAGATAATCGGCATCACGTCGAATTTCGACCTTCGTGCGGCTGGCACCGGCCGTGCGGATAATCAGGCCAACGCCCTTCGGCAATTCAAGTTCGCTGACGACTGATTTCAGACGTTTGCGATCAGAGACATTGGAGATTTTCCGTGAAATCCCGCCGCCACGTGGCGTGTTTGGCATCAAGACGCAATATCGACCTGCCAATGACAGATAGGTCGTCAGAGCCGCGCCCTTATTGCCGCGCTCTTCTTTTGCGGCCTGCACCAGCAGGACCTGACGGCGTTTAATGACTTCCTGAATTTTGTACTTGCGATAGAGCTGGCGGCGACGGCGCGCGGCTTTTTGCTCGTCCACGTCGTCTTCATCGTCGTCAGAGCTGTCATTGCTCTCGACGGCTTCAGCTGCATCGTCGTCTGACTCGCTGCCATCATTTTCGACATCACCATCTTCACCAGATGCTTCTGTCTCGTCGGTGGATTCGTCAGTTTCCTTGGATGCCTTGGAGGTGGAATCACTCGATTCGGCCTTGGCATCCGCCTCTGCCTCTTCTTCAGCCACGGCTGTGGCCTCTTCTTCGGCCAGAGCGAGCCGATCCTCGTGAGGGATCTGATAGTAATCCGGGTGGATTTCATTGAAGGCGAGGAAGCCGTGGCGATTGCCGCCATATTCGACGAAAGCCGCTTGTAGAGAGGGCTCGACACGCGTGACTTTGGCCAGATAAATATTTCCTCGAATTGGCTTTCTAGCCGCCGATTCGAAATCAAATTCCTCGACTTTAGTTCCGTCTACGACGACGACGCGGGTCTCTTCCGAGTGCCCGGCATCGATCAACATTTTCTTCGACATAAAAGGGGTCTCCTGCGCACGCAGGCGGGCGTTGCACCATCGTAATTGTGGGCAAAACGCACCGTCGCGGCGAACGCGCGGAACGCGAACTCATCTGTTCAAATCTTGAACCCGTAATGAGACGCGCTGAGCGCATAGGCAAAAATTCCAAAAGCGCCATTCGTCGGCAATTGCCATTGCGAAGAGGGCGCGGCGGTCGGGACCGGGGAGCACATCATCGTGTCCGCGGCTGAATTCAGCGGGTCGGCGAAACCTAAATAAGGCTTGCCTCGTCGCGCTTTGCGATCATTCGTATCCGCATTCAAAACAGATCGGTCGCCAAAGCAAAAGCAACATGCAACATTCGTTCTCGGAAGGAAAGCGTCTCACGCGGTAAACGTGTTGATCAAATTGGATGATACCCATCAACTAAACGTCAATGACCTCCGTGTATTGTGCTTTAAAAGACATATGCCGAATCACGGCGGGATAGATGGTGTGAAGATGCGTGTAATGCGGATTCTTATTGCCCTTGCAGGGGCATTGCTCGTGACGTCAGGGGCGTTTGCGAACGAAACGATCAAAAATGTTCGTTTCGGCGTCGAAGGCGCGCGTACCCGCATTGTCATTGAGGTGGAAAACTCCACTGAGTTTCGTGCATTCACCCTCGATGATTATACCGACCGCCTGGTCGTAGACCTGCCAGCCTTGCAATGGGCTGTGAGCGGTTTGAGTGAAGGGCAGGGCATTGGCCACGGGCTCATTAATAATTTCCATTTCGAGAATAATTCCGCAGACAGTTCCCGCTTGGTGTTTGAGCTGGATCATCCTGCATTGATCACTGCACAATTTGCTCTTGAACCGGCGACCTATGGTGGAAACCATCGCCTGGTCATCGACGTTGAGAGTACTGATGCAGCGAGTTTTGCCAGCGCGTCAGGCTTCCACCAGACCCGCGCTGGAGGTCTGGACTCGCTGATCGCCGAGCGCGTAGAGGCGGTCTATACGCCAGTTGAGCGCGAACGTCGCGTTGTGGTGATTGATGCCGGTCATGGTGGTCATGATCCTGGCGCTACCGGCCGAGGCGGCACACATGAAGAAACAGTGACGCTTGCAGCGGCGCGGGAATTGCGCCGGCAATTGATTGCGACGGGGCGCTATGATGTGTTTCTGACGCGGGATGGCGATGCCTACCGAACGCTGCAGCAGCGTGTCCAGGTCGCAGCGGATGTGCGTGCCGATTTGTTTTTGTCATTGCACGCGGACTCGGTGCCGACAAATTCCAACGCGCGGGGCGCGGCAGTTTATACGCTCAACGATCGCGCAGAAGGTCGGGCCCGAAACATGGCGCTCCAGGAAGAAGCGCGGTCCGGGCAGGCGGATGTGAATAATATTCTTGTCTCGCTGGAATTACGTATGAAGCGCAATCAGTCTTCTGCCTTCGCTGAGGTTCTGCTGGATAATTTGCGCTCGGCAGGGCCGCTCTTGGGAAATCCACACCGACAGGAAAATTTCTACGTGCTGCTGGACAGCCGGGTCCCTGCCGTGCTGCTGGAAATGGGCTTTTTGTCCAACCGTTCGGACGAGGCGAATTTGACGTCTCCGGCCATGCGTCGACGTCAGATGACGGCGGTGTCTGAAGCGATCGACAGCTATTTCCTCGGACGTGGTGACATCAATGAGGGACAGGAAACCTATTCGGACCTGCGCCCCGCGCCCTGAAACGCTTCCCAGCAGCGCCCACTCCGGCCATAATGCTGCCGTGAGGCGATGATTTTTAGCGAAATCAAACCTGTGTGACGACGGCCTAGAGGGCGTAATGAAAATATTTACTCTGCGTAACACGCTGTTTGCAGCGAAGTGGGGCGCTATTGTCGCCGCTGTTGGTGCTGTCGTGGGCTTTGTTGTGGTTGCGGTTTACGTCGTCCGCGTGACCGAAGACTTGCCACCTTTTGAGCAACTCGCCGAATATGAGCCGCCGGTGATGAGCCGGGTTCATGCCGGTGACGGTATGCTGATCGCGGAATATGCCCGTGAACACCGCGTGTTTGTTCCGATCGATAATATTCCACAGGAATTGGTTCACGCTTTTATTTCGGCGGAAGATAAGAATTTTTACGATCACGGCGGTCTGGATTTCCGCGGCATTCTTCGCGCGATGATTTCAAATGTCGGAAATATAATGTCCGGGCGTCGCCTTGAAGGTGCGTCAACAATTACACAACAGGTTGCGAAAAATTTTCTGCTCTCCAGTGAGCAGCGCATGGCGCGAAAAGTGCGCGAAATGGTGTTGTCACGACGGATCGAGCGGGCCTTCACCAAGGATGAAATTCTCGAACTTTATCTGAACGAAATTTATCTGGGCAATCGTGCCTATGGCATCGCCGCCGCAGCGCTGAATTATTTTGGCAAGTCGCTCGATGAACTGGAATTGCATGAGATTGCTTACCTTGCTGTGCTGCCAAAGGGTCCGGCAAATTATCACCCGCAGCGTCACCCGGAGGCGGCAATTGCGCGCCGGAATTGGGTGCTCTCCCGTATGGTTGTTAATGGGTATGTCACCCAAGCAGAGGCAGACGAGGCCGCCGCTCAACCTTTGCAAGTCACGGAACGACTGTCGGGTGCGACGTATGTGGCCGCGGAGTATTTCGTTGAGAATGTGCGCCGCGAAGTGTTCTCACTCTACGGTGAGGATGAGCTCTATGAAGGCGGGTTGTCGATCCGCACAACGCTCGACACAACCATGCAAATCGCCGCGCGCCGGGCCTTGCGTGATGGTCTGGAGACGTATGACCGACGTCACGGTTATCGCGGCGCCCTGTCCAATGTGATCGTCGCTTCGCAAGAGGCTGTTGCCGCGGCGGCCGACAACCCCGACCCGGATGCGGACATTGTTGAACCCTTGCCGGATAATTGGACAGAAGACTGGGTCGAGGCCCTGTCTGGGGCCAGCATACCACGTGATCTTGATGACGGATGGTTACCAGCCGTGGTGCTGGCCGTCAGAGACGAGGTTGTCAGTCTCGGATTTCTTGATGGAGAAACCGGTCGTTTAATGCTCGCTGAATTGGAGTGGGCTCGAGAAAATTTGGCGGATGGTGAGGTCGGCCCTTTTATTGAAGCCGCCGGTGAAGTTTTGAGCGTCGGTGATGTGATCCTCGCGGAGAGGCTGGCACCGGATGAAGGGGACGCGACTGATGCTGATCCCGCCGGGACCGACCAATACGCGCTGCGACAGGTACCCGCGATCAACGGGGCTATCATGGCGATGGATCCCCATACCGGCCGCGTATTGGCCATGATGGGTGGTTACAGTTTCCAACACAGCCAGTTCAATCGCGCTACCCAGGCGCGGCGGCAGCCGGGTTCGGCGTTCAAGCCATTTGTTTATGCGGCCGCCCTCGATAATGGATACACGCCAGCGAGCTTGATTTTGGATGCTCCCTTCATTGCGACAGGCGGTGAAGATGAGCGGTTTTACATGCCTTCCAATTATTCTGGCCGCTATTACGGCATGTCGACCTTGCGCCTTGGACTGGAGCAATCTCGAAATGTGATGACCGTACGTCTGGCTCAGGAAATGGGTATGCGACCGATCACCGAATATGGTGAGCGCTTTGGAATTTATGACGACCTTGAGCCCGTTCTGGCTATGTCTTTGGGCGCTGGTGAGACGACGCTTTATCGGCTGATTTCGGCCTATGCGGCTTTGGTCAATGGCGGCCGCCGTGTTGAACCAACAATTCTTGACCGGGTTCAGGATCGCACGGGCGCGACAATTTACGCCCATGAGGTTCGGGAGTGCGAGAATTGTGATGCTGAAATGTGGAACGTCGACCTGTTTGAGCCGGAGTTTCCGGAAACGCGCGAAGCGATCATTGATGAGGTCACCGCGTATCAGACGGTTCATATGCTCGAGGGTGTTGTGCAGAGTGGGACGGGGGCTGCCTTGCGGTCGCTCGGGCGACCTCTGGCGGGCAAGACGGGAACAACCAACGACTTTCGTGACGCGTGGTTCGTGGGCTTTGCGCCGGATTTGATTGTTGGCGTGTATGTCGGTTTTGATACGCCGTTCAAGCTTGGTGCTCGCGAAGCGGGTGGCCGCGTGGCGGCGCCGATTGTCCGGGATTTTCTCGGCACGGCCCTGGAGCGCTTTCCAGTGGCACCCTTCCGCGTTCCTGAGGGCGTGCGCCTGGTGCCAATTGATCGCCGGACCGGTGAGCCGGGCGTGTTGGGGCAATCCCTGGTGATTCTTGAAGCTTTCCGCCCGGGTTCGGAGCCATCTCGTCAGGACATTCTGGAAGAAAGCGGTCTGAGCTTTGCCCGATCGAACAGCGAAATAGACGGCTCTGCCGAATTTGAATTAGACGAAAATGGCCTCCCGATTATTCCTGAAGAAGAACCGGAAGAGGAAGAGGATCTGGGTGGTCTGTACTGATCATCTTGTGTGTCTCTTCGGACGTCTGTATCCCGGAGTCTGAAAGCTTTTAGCTGATTCAGAAAGAGCGTGATCATGCGTGCAGACATCCAGAGCCAGTCCGATGAAATCCAGCAGGCAATCGACCTGCTGAGGAGGCGTCTTTGACTGGGATACCGCCCAGAAACGTCTTGATGAACTGACCGCCCGCTCAGAGGCACCAGATTTCTGGAATGACGCCGCCAAGGCTCAGGAGCTCATGCGCGAGCGCAACAAGCTCGACAATTCCATGACCGTCATCATCTCTGCTGAAACCGAATTGGCTGATACGCTGGAGCTGATCGAAATGGCGGAAATGGAGGATGATGCCAGCATTATCGACGAGGCGGCCGAAACCCTGACGGCGCTCGGCGCGATTATGCGTCGTGCTGAACTGGAAGCGCTGTTGTCGGGTGAGGCGGATGGCAATGACGCCTACATAGAAATACACCCCGGTGCTGGCGGCACTGAGGCCCAGGACTGGGCTGCGATGGTAACGCGGATGTATGCGCGCTGGTCGCGGGCGCACAAATACAAGGTTGAGGTGATTGAGGAACAGGCGGGTGAAGAGGCTGGGCTGAAATCCTGCACGCTGCTGGTGTCTGGCGAAAATGCCTATGGCTGGCTGAAGACCGAAGCCGGTGTCCATCGGCTGGTCCGCATTTCTCCCTACGATTCAAGTGCGCGTCGCCACACCAGTTTCGCCAGTGTGTGGGTGTATCCTCTGATCGATGACACCATCGAGATCGATATCGTTGAGAGTGATGTCCGCACCGATACCTATCGTGCCTCCGGAGCCGGTGGTCAGCACATCAATAAGACCGACAGCGCGGTACGCTTGACGCACGAGCCGACCGGTATTGTGGTGCAATGTCAGAATGATCGCTCGCAGCACAAAAACCGGGCGATGGCCTGGGACATGTTACGGGCGCGCCTGTACGAAGCGGAATTGCAAAGACGCGAGGAAGCGGCGCAGAGCGAAGCGGATAACAAGTCAGATATTGGCTGGGGTCACCAGATCCGATCCTATGTGTTGCAGCCCTATCAGATGGTCAAGGATTTGCGCACAAATGTGGAAACCTCCAATACTGGCGCGGTGTTGGACGGTGATCTAGATGATTTTATGGCGGCAGCACTTGCCGCGCGGGTTGGCAGTGAGGAAGAGGTTGATGCCTGAATCACCTGTGACATTTCAATCAGACCCATTGCTGGATTAAGCACAATGATTTCGCGTGCCTGCGTCTCAAGGGCGGTGTCGAATTTTACAAAATTACAAAAAAAAGACCGATGATGCGGATTGCATCACCGGTCTTTTTTGTGATTTGCCGCAGGTTAGCCGGCTGACTTATTGGCTGCCATAGGTGGCTCCAAAGATGACAGCGTCGGCTGTTTGGAAGAAGACGGTTTGCTCTCGGACTTTGGAGCGGAAGTTGTGGGGCCCGACTTTTCATTCAGCGGATCGGACGAATAGCGGCAATGGCCATCAAAGATCGCGCCGCTTTCAACCGAGAGCGCCGCGTGAACAATGTCACCTTCGATACGGGCTGTCGCTGCGAGTTGGACCTGACGGGCGCTAACGCTGCCATTGACGCGGCCGCGGATGACGACCGTTTCCGCCAGCACTTCACCGGTTACGGCGGCTTCCTCGCCGATGATCAGCGATCCGGCGCGAACATCACCTTCAACGGATCCGTCGAGTTGCACTTCGCCTTCGGAATTAATGGATCCGGTGATTACGACGTCACTGGACAGGATTGAGGGGGCTCTAGATTTCATGTTGGACCTTTTTGGTGAAGCACCAGATTGAGCTATCTGGTCGTTTTGCGAGAGGTCTTTGTTACTCTTGTTGAACATATTGTCCTGCTCTCAATAAGTGTGCGGGATCCATGCGATCCCCGTTGTGCAAAATTTCATAGTGCAAATGTGTGGCCGTACTGCGACCGGTGGAGCCCATCCCCCCGATGGTTTGTCCACGTTCAACAGTATCACCACGCCGCACTGCGATTTCATGCATATGACCGTAGCGGGTCATGAACCCATAGCCATGATCAATTTCTACAACACGACCATAACCGCTACGCCAGCCCGCGTAAACGATTTCTCCGGGACCGGTTGCGGTAATCGGCGCACGGCGATAGGCGCCAAAGTCCATACCGCTATGCAGGGCACGACGATTGTTGAATGGGTCACGACGATAGCCGTAGGGGCTCGTTATGCGGTGAGGAACGCCAACGGGCTCGCCAAATGGTCCCGCTTCTATGAATTGTTCCAGTTCTTCAACTTCGATCAGGCGTGAGGTGATGCGCACGATCCGGGATTCAAACTCTGCGTCGAGATTCAGGCCGCTGGAAATTGAAAGGCTTTCAGAGATCGGGATAAAAGGGCCGCCCTGTTCTTCCGTGTCCGTACCACTGCTCAGGGTTTCCTCAATATTCATCCCGGTCAGTCGCAAGAAGCCGCGAAGGTTTTCCAACCGCGCCTCAGTCGCGTCCTCGACCCGCGCAAGCACAGCGTCTTGCTCGGTGATCATTGAGCTGATCTGATCTTCAGCGGTGTCGCCGGTAATGGTCGCAACGGCGAGCGGGTCGCGCGCTTCGCGCGGTGTGGGATCGGCAGCTGTCGCAGCCATAACGACCCTGCCGCCGTCAATCGATGGAGACGGGGCCAATTCATGACCGCTGAGCTGGTCGGCGAAATCCATCAAACGGCGCAGGGTGTCGTGCCGCACCTGGAATTCAATGGCCGTGCGGTCGAATTCTTCCAGCCGAGATTCCAGCAAGGCGGTCATGGTCGCCTCGTTGGAAAGGGCGGTCGCAATCCGCTGCTGAGCGGCAGTGTCGTGGCGCTCGAGCTCGTCATCTTTTTGGGCGAGCGCCTGACCGTGAAGCGCAACTGAAACGGTCGTAAAGCACAGCCAACCAGCCAGAACAGCCGCGCTAACAAGCGCGGATATCTGCATACCTGTTGTCACCGCGAAATAGCTGACCTGGCCGTCGCTACGATGATAAATCTGCCGGTCGGGAAACCACCGTTCTGCGGTTCCCCAAATAGCCTGTTTCAAACCTGCGAACATATATTCTGCCGCTCTACTAAGTATTGCCCTGAAGCCCCGCGTGCATCTGACACAAACCGGGGTTAATTATCAACCGTGCTTTATGCAAGAGCTGAGCCTTATTGGGCGAGAGGCTCGTAAAAATCGCGTAGCAGATTCGCCGCTTCTCGCGCGACACTATTGAAAGGTGGTTTCAGGTTTCCGGCGTAATGGGCCTGTACCAGTTCATGAAAATAGGTTGCCGGCTCGCGATTTCGTGCGTTGCAAACATGGTGAAACCATCGAGACCCGGCGGCGACGTGCTGGATTTCTTCCTGATAAATTGTTTCGAGTATTTCCGCACTTGGACCGTCGCCGGCACGTTTGAGCCGATTTATCATGCCCGGAGTCACGTCCAGACCGCGAGCTTCCAGCACAAGGGGAGCAATCGCGAGACGGGCTGCGATATCATCTTTGGTCGCAATAGCCGCTTCCCACAGGCCGTCATGGGCGGTTAGGGCGCCATAGTGAGAGCCCAGCTCGGCCAGTCGATCATTGATCATTTTAAAGTGACGGGATTCGTCGTCACCAACGTTCAGCCAGTCCTCAATGAAATCAGATCGTTGTCCGACTGGGATATCTGTATGCGAACCAAATCTGGCGACCATGTCGAAGGCAAGATTGATCGCGTTAAACTCGATATGTGCGATGGCATGTAACAGCGCGATACGCCCCTTTTCGCCTGATACGCGGCGGCGCTGAACCTCGCGTGGGGGGGCAAGGATAGGATTTTCAGGACGACCGGGAATGCCGATTTCACTGCCTGGACGCCAGGCATTTTCGAACGATAAATCGCCGGCCTTCCATGCAGCAACGCATACATGAGCCAATCGGCACTTTTCCTCGGGATCACAGGCTGCCAGCACTTGTCTGCATGCCGTTTGGATTGACGTAGTGTTTGCGATCATTCGTTCAGCGCCTGACAGGCCTCCAAGACTGTCTCAACGTGCCCCTTGACCCGAACTTTGCGCCAAATTTGCACAATTTTGCCACCACCGTCGATTAGAAAGGTCGAGCGGTCGATTCCCATATATTCCCGTCCGTAAAGCTTCTTGAGTATCCAGGAGCCATAGGATGCAATAACAGTCCCATCTTCGTCCGTGCCAAGAATCAGCTGTAATTCGTTCTTCGCCTTGAAATTGTCATGCTTTCGGGTGCTATCCTTTGAAACGCCAATGACAATAGTATTGGCGGCATCAAAATGCCCTTTTGCTTGAGTGAACCCAATAGCCTGCGTCGTGCATCCCGGAGTAGAGTCTTTGGGATAAAAATAGAGAACCACCGTCTTGCCCCTGAAACTGGACAGATCAAATTCGCCTCCGCCGTCGGTGGGGAGCACAAATTGCGGAGCGATATCGCCCGGATTGAGATCAGTCATGGGGGATAAACCTTCCTGGTGTTGCGTGCCGCATCAATGGCCGCTGCGTGTGAGGCGATACACTCAGCATTCTACGCGCGTCTCGTCCAGCGATGTCTGTAGCCTTATTCCTCCCAACAGGCAGATGTGATGGTCAAAACATCGGCAAAATGGGTTTTTATCTACCTGCTCGAAGCGATCGCTGTTGTGTTGGCGCTTGGGATATTTCTTGTGGGAACAGCGCTGTGGAGGTTATCCGCCGGACCAGTGCCGTTGGAGTTTCTTCGCGAAGACGTTCAAGCTCGGCTGGCGCTTGAATTTGAGGGCGATCTTGTCGTTTTGGGCGCTCTCGAGGCGCGCTTCGATCCAGATAGCCAGGCCCTGGTCATTCTTGCGCGGGATGTAGCGGTGGCGGAAGCGGACGGCGAAATTGTCGCCAGGGCTCCGCTGATCGAAGCCGGGTTTGCCGTTGATGAATTGTTGATCGGCCGCGTCTCACCGGTCGGGATCCGGATTGTCGGGGGATCGGTCTCAATTGTTCGACGGGCAGACGGGGCGGTTGGTGCCGGCCTCGGTAGCGTTGACCGTGTTGCAGGGCGCGCCCGCCAACCGCAAGTGCGTAGTGATGATAGTGCGTCTTTGTTTGAGCTGCTGCGCGACCCCGCAAATTCCGACGGCATGTTGGGCCGTTTGACAAATATTGAAATTCAAAACGCCGCGGTTCGCCTTGTGGACCAGGTGTCGGGTTTCGCTTGGCTGCTAGATGATGCCAGCGTTTTACTGGATCGCAATGCGGAGCGCATACTCGCGTCCGTCGGTGGGAGCCTGGCCACGCCATCCGGCTTTGCGCCGATCGAAATCAGGCTTGAGGCTGGAGCATCCCTCGAATCCCTGATGCTGGAAGCGCGCGCTGAGAATTTATCCTTGGCGGCGATCGCTCCGGACAACGGCCTTTTCTCCGGCTTGCGTATTTTCGATGCACCCCTGTCTCTTGATCTGGTTGTGAATGCGTTCGAAGACACGGGTATCCGCACAGCGGCGTTGGATCTAGATGTCGGCGAGGGCCAACTCAATATCGGGGATGAGGTCCGCGACATTGATCAGGCCAGCTTGAGCATGTCGTTTGATCCAGTCGTCGGTGAATTAACGATCCGGGAGGGGATGATTGTCTCCGATGCCGTGACGACGTCCATATCGGGGCGTGTTCATGAAATCGGCGCATATTTTGGCGCGTTTCCCAGCAAATGGCGCTACGATTTGGAGATCGGCCAGGGACATCTGGACATTGGCCCGGCCTTTGTTCGTCCCCCGAGTTGGGAGGGGATGGTTTTCTCCGGTCAAGTCGATGTCGGGCGGCGTGAAATAGGGTTTGATCGTCTGGCCTTTGATTTGGGGCCTGTTACGCCGTTTCTGGCTGGCACGATCTCCCTTGTGCAGGTTGAGGATGGTCAATGGTATCCCAATATCGTGCTGTCGGGAGGGGTCGAGGGAGACCTGACACCGGATATCGTCAAAGCATACTGGCCACTGGCGGCTGGTGAAGGCGCGCGGGAATGGGTTGAAACCGGAATTATCGCCGGGCGATTTTACAATGCCGCGATCGATTTCAATGTTTCTGCGGAATCGATCGCCGCAAGAGATTTGCCGAACGATAATCTGACCATCAGTTTCGATTTTGAAAACGCGCTTATCTACTACATTACGACGATGAGCCCGCTTGAAGCCGCACGCGGTCGCGGTGTTCTGTACGGAAACTCCTTTGAGGTTGAGCTGGATAGCGGCCGTATCGGCGATTTGCGCGTGTCGGAAGGCAGTGTCTTATTCCCGCGTCTCAACCCAAAGGGCGCGATGGCCCGATACGCAGGATATGTAGAGGGCGAGGCGAGTGATATTCTCGCGCTGATTGACGAAGAGCCGCTATTCTTCGTGACAAATTATGGAATTGACCCTGCCACAGTCGGGGGCGCGGGCGGGATCAGATTTGATATTCGCCGGGCCATGCTTAGCGAAGTGGAGCCGGAAGACATTCCGTTTGAGATTTCCGGTGAGTTTTCTGACGTCACGCAGCAAATCCCGGATACTAATTATGCGCTGACCAACGGGCTTGTAAGGATCGACGCCAATCAAGATTTGCTGACCGCCGAGGGCGATGCGCTATTCGCCGATACAGCGGTGCATATAATCTGGCAGGAGGATTTGACCGCGGAAGACGATGCCGCATCAACGACGATTGAGGTTTCCGCGCAGCTGGGTGCCCGAGCACTGGACGCTTTCGGAATTCCGGCGCGACGATTTTTGGACGGGCATGTGCTGTTGGAGGCCCGCGCCATTTCCAATGGACTTGATGTCAGATCAATCGATGTTGATGCAGATCTGATCGATGCCACCCTGGAGGCACCGGGAGGCGTTTGGGTCAAGGCGGCTGGAACGCCCGGAATGGCTGGATTTACTGCCAGTTCTAACGACGCAGGCAATTTTGTGCTCGAGGAATTCGTCGCTGAATCCGAAGGATTAGATATTCAGGCGCGCGGGGAAATAACGCCGCAGGGACGTCTGGTCTCAGTGGATACAAACCGGGTTCTGATCGAAGGCTTTATGGATATGAGCGGCAGTTTGTCCGCTCCGGTTGACCGTGAGCAGCCGCTGCAAGTTCGATTGGAGGGCACCTATCTGGATGCACGTGAATTGATCCCTCGTCTGATGTCGATGGGCTCCGATGACGCGAATGCTAGCGATGGTGAAGTCTCCAGTGAGGTGGCTGATGCTGACACCGTCGATCAAGCCGGCGTGCCTTTGTCGCTGGAGGTGAATTTATCTCGTTTGATGGTGGCCGACGACAATATTTTGGATGATTTCGGGGTTATCTGGCGCAGTGAAACGAACGGGGTTCGTGCATTCTTGCTGGCCGGACGGTCCCGGGACGGGCCATTTCACGCCAGCTTTGGTGCGCCAGTTGATGGGGCAAACCGAGATTTTCGCGTCGAGGCGCAGTCCCTTGGACGGCTTGTCGCACTGTTTGGGTTGCCGGGCTATGCGACAGGCGGTCAGATATCCGTCCTCGGCCAGGCACCTCCGCTGGGTGTGGACGGTCCCTTGATCGCTCGTGTTGAGATTCGGAATCTGACACTCACACGGGTTCCGGTTTTTGCCCAAATTCTCGCCGCCGGCTCGTTTGAAGGGCTTGGAGCGCTTTTGAATGGTGATGGGATCAGCTTTGATGCCATAAACGCTACCGTTATGCTGGAGAGGGGCTTGATGACCCTGGCAGACGCCTCTGCCACGGGGTCGGCTCTGGGGGTTACTGCGGCAGGCACAATTGATTTCGAGGGCCGCACTGCGGCGATAGATGGCAATCTAGCCCCCTCATATGTTCTCAATTCATTCTTGGGCGACATGCCGTTGATCGGTGAAATCCTGATTTCCAGACCGGGCGAGGGCATTTTTGGAATTACCTATTCTGTCGAAGGCCCGTTTGATGGACTCACTGCCTTCGCCAATCCTTTATCAGCGTTGGCTCCCGGTGTGTTTCGTCGAATTTTCGAAGGGTCAGCCGCGGATCGAGCGGCCAGATTACGGGCCGAGGATTTGGAATCCGACCACTCCGTTCTTGAAGGATTGATCGAGGAAACCGACGATCCGGACCAATTTACAATCGATATTCAAGATTTGGTCGATGCGTTGCCGGAAGCTGTCGATCTGGACCAGACCGATACCACGGAAACATCAGATCCCGATACGACGGAAACATCAGATCTCGATGCAGAGATGGTCGACGAGCTCCCGCAGCCTCAGCCATAATCCCTTATGCTGTTAGACGATCTCGCCCGCCGGTTTTTAGCCTGCTCTGACCAAAGCATGCTTCTTTTTGCCGATCGATAATTTGATGGCTCCATCCTCAATCATTATCGCGGTCGCGACCGCACGTGGGTCGGTGATTTGTTGGCCGTTTACCTTTGCCGCACCTGCCTTGATATGACGCTTCATTTCACCATTGGAAGCGGCCAGGCCGGTTTCAACGAATAGCGATATCAGCAATGGCTCTGCAGTTTCGAGGCCGTCGACCGTAATCGTCGGAAGCGAAGCGCCAGCTCCGCCTTGAGCAAATGTTGCAGTGGCCGTGGCTTCTGCCTCCTTGGCGGCCTTGGCGCCGTGGAGCAGGGTGGTGGTTTCATTCGCCAGACGGATTTTCGCCTCGTTAATTTGTGCCCCTTCGAGGCTTTCAAGCTTGGCGATATCGTCCATCGGCAAATCCGTAAACAAACGCAGGAACTTCCCGACGTCCGCGTCTTCGGTATTGCGCCAGAATTGCCAGTAGTCATACGCGCTGAGCATGTCGGAGTTGAGCCAGACAGCGCCCTCCGCCGTTTTACCCATTTTGGCTCCGGATGCCGTGGTGATCAGCGGCGTGGTAAATGCGTGCACTTCTTTGCGGTCGACGCGGCGGCACAATTCCACACCATTGATGATGTTGCCCCATTGGTCGCCACCACCAAGCTGGAGGGTGCAATTATAGCGACGATTCAGCTCCAGAAAGTCGACAGCCTGGAGCAGCATGTAATTGAATTCGAGAAATGTTAGCGGCTGTTCGCGCTCGAGACGCATTTTGACGGACTCGAATGTCATCATGCGATTAATGGTGAAATGCGGGCCGTACAGGCGCAAAAATTCGAGATATCCGAATTCAGAGAGCCATTCATCATTGTCCACAACGACAGCATCTGTGGGACCATCACCGATCGTGAGCAATTTGGCGAAGGCCGTCAGAATGGATGTTTTATTGGCGTCGATCTGCTCGGACGTCAGCATTGAGCGTGTTTTATCCTTACCCGAGGGATCGCCGATTTTGGTGGTGCCGCCACCCATGAGAATGATCGGTTTGATCCCGGCTTGTTGCATCCGCCGCAGCATCATGATCTGAACAAGCGAACCCACATGCAAGCTCGATCCCGTGGCATCAAAACCGATATATCCCACCAGCGACTCGCCGAGCGCTGCCGTATCCAGATTGACGAGATCGGTTGACTGGAAATGGTATCCGCGCTCAACCAGTGTGCGCACGAGGTCTGACTTGTAATCGCTCATGAATTCTCTCCTGATACAGGGCTTCTAGGGCGAGTAGCGATGAGTTTAAAGAGGGAGTTGGCATGAAACGAGTCATCGGGTTGATGAGTGGCACGTCGCTGGATGGTGTGGATGCCGCTTTATTGGGGACGGATGGGACGCAGATCGCCGCGTTCGGTCCAGGAGAATTGCGCCTCTATACCGATCTGGAACGGCAAATACTCCAAGATGCCGTGAATGCTGCCCTGGCTTGGAATTTTGAGGGTGATGCGCCTGATTTTCGCGAGGCCGAAGCCGTCCTGACCCATAGTCACACAGATGCGGTAAACGCGGTTTTGCAAAAGTCTGGATTGAAAGCCGGCGACATTGATCTTATCGGATTTCATGGTCAGACGGTTTTGCACAGGCCGCCAAATGACTCCGGAAATGGGCGCACCCTGCAAATTGGGAATGGCCAGGCCCTGTCTGATTCGCTTGGGATCGATGTGGTGAGCGACTTTCGTTCGGCCGACATGGAGGCGGGTGGCCAGGGTGCACCGCTCGTACCGCTATATCATAAGGCTCTGGTCGAAAAGGCGGAGCTTGAAGGTCCGATCGCGATCCTCAACCTGGGCGGTGTGGCGAATGTCACCTGGATTGATGGCGATCAGGATCCGATTTCATTTGATACCGGCCCGGCGAATTCGTTGATCGATACCTGGTGCGCGATGCGAATTGGTCGAGGGTTTGATGCGAATGGGGAGCTGGCGGCAGCGGGTCGAATTGATGCAGACGCCTTGACCGCGCTGATGGATCATCCGTTTTTTGACCAGAAGCCGCCGAAATCGCTCGATCGCTGGGACTTTAAAATTGATCCGGTCAAGGCGCTTGGCGATGCCGATGGTGCCGCGACACTCACCGCGTTTACGGCGAAATCTGTTGCCGGTGCGATGAATGATATGGGCCAAATGTCGCGATTGCTGGTGACGGGCGGAGGCCGGCACAACCCGGTCATGATGCGGATGCTTGCTGCGGCTTTGGGGATTGGGCCCGAGCCTGTTGAAGTGGTGGGATGGCGCGGCGACCTGCTTGAAGCCGAAGCATTTGCCTGGCTGGCAGCACGGGTTGAGGTCGGATTGCCGACAAGTCTTCCGTCAACGACAGGGGCCAATGGTGCGGTCTGTGGTGGCAATATAGCCAGGCCCAAGATCAAAAGCGACGAGACAACCAGCCAGGCGCGCACCGATGATCATTGCCCTGTGTGTGGTCTGCAATCAGCAAAGCCCAAAAAATCAAACGATGATGCGGCTTGTTCGTGCTGTTCCAGTGTTTTGGGGCGTGACGATCTTGTGGCCGGGCATGCAAAATTACGCGATGCATGGGTGGCGCGCGGCATGAAATGGTCATCAACCGACACACCGGCTCCCGCCGGATGGAATCCGGTCACGCAATTGATGGCAGTGACCTGAGCTGGCGGTGGAATGAAAACAGCCCCGATGAAAACATCGGGGCTGATAACCGGATTATGACAATCCGTTGAAAAACTGATTTGTTTTAGCGTTTGCCGGTAATCTTAGTCTCGGAACGCTCTTTTTCGACGATCGGGAGACGATCTTCCAGATAGGTCTGGATGCTGTTTTCCAGCTCTTCTTGATGATCGGTGAAAAGGTGATTTGCGTTCGGGATAATTTCCCGCGAAATCACAATACCTTTTTGAACCCGCACTTTCGACATGACCCGTTCGACATCGTCTGGTGGGACGATTTTGTCGGCGCCGCCGTGCACGATAATGCCGGAGGCCGGGCAGGGGGCCAGGAAGGTGAAGTCATACATATTGGTGGGCGGGGCCACAGAGATAAACCCGGCTACTTCCGGGCGACGCATCAGCAATTGCATGCCAACCCAGGCTCCGAAGGAATGCCCGGCAACCCAGCAGAAACGTGCACTCTGATTATAGCCCTGGACCCAGTCGAGGACAGATGCTGCATCGGACAATTCGCCCAAGCCCTGATCGAAGGATCCCTGGCTGCGACCAACACCCCGGAAATTGAATTTCAGAGTGGCGTAGTTTCGCTTGCGAAAAACATCGTACATCATGTCGATCGCCGGATTGTCCATATGGCCACCACCGAGCGGGTGCGCATGGAGAATCAGGGCGACAGGAGCCGTTGGATCTTCGCTCGGGCTGTAGCGCCCCTCAAGCCGGCCGGCAGGGCCGGGAATTATCACGTCGGGCATTCAGACAAGCCTTCTTATGGTGTTTCAATTCATTTAGTGCGGGCATGCGTCAAAACGGACAGTTGTATGTGCGTATTATCGCGCCCATATACTTGACTAATTCACTCGGATATTGGATTCGCGTACCATATTAATTGCACGCAACCCCACATCAAGCGCGCGTCTTAGCATGATCATCGTGTGAGATGCGAGTGTTTATGGAGGCATTTACATGAAGCTGAGCACCAAAGGCCGTTATGCTGTCATGGCTGTAGCCGATCTGGCGGCCTCCTGTGAGGATGGCCCGGTCGCTTTGGGCGACATTGCAACGCGTCAGTCGATCTCTTTGTCCTATCTTGAGCAATTGTTCGCAAAAATGCGTCGAGCAGGCATCGTCAACAGCGTGCGCGGGCCCGGCGGTGGCTATCGCATGGCACGCGCTGCCGGCGAAACCCGGGTATCCGATGTGATGCTGGCGGTCGATGAGCCTTTGCGCACGACCCGGTGTTCAAAGGAAAAAGGATGTCTGGCGGATGGGCGCCGATGTGTCACCCACGATCTTTGGGATGAATTGGGCCGGCACATTTATCTATTCCTGTCTTCGGTCACAATCCAAGATGTGCTCGATCGACGGGTGTTGGGATGCGCGAGCGGGGCGGCGGGTCTGCTCGTGAACGAAATGCTTGAGCCAAGCCACTAGATCGATGTCTGTGTATCTGGATCATAACGCGACTACGCAAATTCGCCCGCAAGTCATCGCGGCGATGGCAGCGACGATGTCGGAGGTCGGTAACCCGTCTTCGGTGCATCAGCATGGTCAACGGTCGCGAAAGGCCGTTGAGGTCTCCCGGGCCCAGATTGGGCGCGCCCTGTCCGCGCGACCAGAAGACGTGGTGTTTACCTCCGGCGGCACGGAATCAGTCAATTTGGCAATCAATTGCGTTATCGCAGCTGGCGGCGTGAAGCGGTTGATCGTTTCAGCGATCGAGCATTCTGCGGTGGCGGAATTCGCGGAAAAAAGCGGCCTTCCGGTCGAAATATTGCCTGTGTCGACCGATGGTGTTGCTCAATTGGATTGGCTCGCACGACGGCTTGACGCGTGGAATGTCGATGTCGATGGCGTTCCCTTCCTTGCGTTGATGCTGGCCAATAATGAAATCGGTACGATTCAGCCGGTCGCGAAGGCGGCAGCTCTCCTGCACGCTGCCGGCGGGCTTTTGCTGATCGATGCGACACAGGCCGTGGGTAAAATTCCAGTCGATTTCGCCGCGAGCGGCGCGGACTATATGGCGTTTTCCGGTCACAAATTTGGCGGCCCGCAAGGCGCAG
Source organism: Maricaulis sp. (assembly GCA_029251785.1). Classification (GTDB taxonomy): domain Bacteria; phylum Pseudomonadota; class Alphaproteobacteria; order Caulobacterales; family Maricaulaceae; genus Maricaulis. The sequence continues at coordinate 54,597 of JAQXCQ010000101.1, forward strand.
GCGGCCTGATTATGGCCTGTAATGCTCCCTCGGCCGCTCACCATCACGGTGGTGGTCAGGAAAAGGGCCGTCGACCGGGAACTGAAAACCTGGCGGGAATAGTCGGTCTTGGTCTTGCTATTGAGCTGGCGACGCAATCGCTTGAGGACTTCGCTGCATTGACCTCCTGGCGCGATGAAATTGTCGCAGGGATAAGGGCCTCTGCGCCTGATATGGTTTTACTAGGTGAGGGTGCTGAACGATTGCCCAATACGATCAGCCTGGCGATTCCGGGCTGGAAGCGGGAAAATCAGGTGATGGCGATGGATTTGGCAGGTGTGTCGATCAGCGCGGGATCGGCCTGTTCGTCCGGTAAGGTGCGTGGGTCGAAGGTTGGTGGTGCCTTGCAATTATCACCAGAGCTGGCTGAGGCGGTTGTCCGCATCAGCCTGGGTTGGAATTCAACACGAGACGATGTCGATGCGTTGCTCTTGGCCTGGAAGCAGGCCTATGCGCGCGTGGCTCCCCGTCTCTCTGTCAGTGCCTGAAGGCGATTAGTATGGCTGCGGTTAAAGAAACAATCGAAGATGTCAAAGGCCTTGAAGCCGACAAGTATAAGTATGGCTTTACCACTGATATCGAAACCGAGCTCGCCCCCAAGGGGCTGAGCGCGGATATCGTGCGCTATATTTCGGCCAAAAAGGAAGAGCCAGAATGGGTTCTCGAATGGCGATTGGAGGCCTTGAAGCGCTTTGAGGTGCTCAAGGAGCCTGAATGGGCCAAGATTGAACATCCGCCGATTGATTTTCAGGACATCCATTATTTCGCAGCCCCTTCGGCAGGCGCGAAATATGAGTCCATTGATGACGTGCCGGATGAAATCCTGGCCGACTTTGCCCGCTTGGGCATTCCACTGACTGAGCAAGAAGTTTTGCTCGGCGTGAAGGGATCGGAAAACAAGGTCGCCGTGGATGCGGTGTTCGACAGTGTCTCCGTGGTCACGACGTTCAAGGAAGAGTTGGCGAAGGCAGGTGTGATCTTCTGCCCAATCTCCGAGGCGATGCGCGATCACCCAGAATTGGTGAAAAAGTACCTCGGATCGGTGGTGCCATTCTCGGATAATTTCTACGCGACGCTTAATACGGCTGTCTTCTCGGACGGCTCGTTTGTCTACATACCGCCGGGTGTTCGTTGCCCCATGGAGCTCTCGACCTATTTCCGCATGAATGCGGAAGGTTCCGGGCAGTTTGAGCGCACCTTGATCATCGCTGATAAGGGATCCTACGTCTCCTATCTGGAAGGGTGTACGGCCCCAATGCGCGATGAAAATCAGCTGCATGCGGCGGTGGTTGAGCTGATCGCTCTGGATGATGCCGAAATCAAGTATTCGACGGTCCAGAATTGGTGGCCCGGCGATGCCGACGGCAAGGGCGGCGTGTATAATTTTGTGACCAAGCGTGGCGATTGTCGCGGCAAGAATTCGAAAATTTCCTGGACTCAGGTTGAAACCGGATCTGCGATCACCTGGAAATATCCGTCCTGCGTGCTGCGGGGCGAGAATTCGCGTGGTGAGTTCTATTCGATCGCGGTGACCAATGGGCATCAGCAGGCGGATACCGGCACGAAGATGATCCATTTGGGCAAGGGATCAAGCAGTCGGATTATTTCCAAGGGTATCTCTGCGGGCCAGTCACAGCAAACCTATCGAGGCCTGGTCTCGGTCCATAACAAGGCCGAGGGCACGCGTAATTTCACCCAGTGTGACAGTTTGCTGATCGGTGATGAATGTGGCTCGCACACCGTGCCCTATGTGGAGTGCAAGACGCCTCACGCGATTTTGGAGCACGAAGCGACGACCACGAAGCTGTCCGAAGATCAGCTTTTCTACGCGCGCCAGCGCGGCTTGAGCGAAGAACAGGCGACCGCTTTGTTGGTAAATGGGTTTGTACGAGATGTGCTGCAAAAGCTTCCGATGGAATTTGCCGTAGAGGCTCAGGCTCTGTTGAAAGTTAGTCTCGAGGGGAGTGTTGGGTGATGTTGAAGTTATTGATTGCGATTATTGCCTTTGGCGGACTGCAGGCCACGACGATGACACCGACCGAAGAGCGTGGCGGTGATGTCTATTGCAATGAGCTCGAGGCCGGTGAGGGCGGAGCGACAGATTGTGTCTTGATGCTCGGCGAACAGGGCTTTTTGACATTCACCTACGCGCCGAGCCAGGACGGTCATGAACTGGTCGTCGGGCAGCACAGTTTTGATGGCACGACGGAGCTGTACTCAGAGCCTTTAAGCATTGAAAACATCTATTCAGCCCCGGGGCTTCGCGACATTAATGGCAATGGCAATGATGAGCTGTTCATCCCGCTGATGACCGGCAATGTGAATACCCAGTTTTCTGTGTGGCAACAGAATGCGGACGGCATCTATCAGCCGGCCGGTCAAATATCTGGTTTCGCTGTTGAGTTCTATGATATCCGCGACGGTTTCATCATCACCTCATCGCGTGGCAATGCTTACACGCATTATGAGACAGCTTTGCACCTTGGCCCCGACGGTTTCAGCACCATCTATGAACTAGAGATCAATTACCAAACCGAAGTCTGCTCGGTGAACGCGTCGGCCGATCTGGCGGATTACGATCTCACCGAGGATGAAATCACCGGCAAGTGTGCAGCAAGGAGCTTTGGCTGATATGTCCGCTCCCAATCCGATTGTGAACATTGACGATATCTCGCTTGAACAGGGCGGGCATGGCGAGAAGTTTGAATACCGCATCGGGCGGGTTGGCCCGGTTATCGGCGCTGATCAGCTCGGTTGTTCCTTGACTGTGGTTCGACCAGGCAAGCGCGCATTTCCGCACCATAACCACCTGGTCAATGAAGAGATGATGGTGATCCTGTCCGGGGCCGGCGAATACCGCTTTGGTGAAGCGGTCTATCCGGTCAAGGAAGGCGATGTTATCGCCGCTCCGGCCGGAGGCCGCGACAAGGCGCATCAATTGATCAATACCGGCGCGGACGATCTGAAATATCTGTGCATGTCGACCATGCTCAAGACGGATGTGGTTGAATATCCGGACTCCAACAAAATTGGCATTTCCAGCTATGCCAATTCCGATGATGACGAACCTGTCTTCCGCCATCTCGCCGTGGTTGGTGAGCGTGCGGGTTATTGGGATGGCGAAGGATGAAAGAGCTAACTGCACTCTATCGGCCTGTTGGCACGAAGGAATTGGCCTTGGTGAAGGAGAGCGGTTGGTCGGCCTTTCCGCCTCGCTTGCCCGAGCAGCCAATTTTCTATCCGGTCACAAATGAAGCCTATGCCCGTCAAATCGCGCGAGACTGGAATGTAAAACACAATGAAGAGAAGCGAGGGTTTGTGACTCGCTTCTATTTGTTTGCCGAGTTTTTGAAGCGATACGACCGCAAAGTTGTGGGGGGCCGTGAGCACGAGGAGCTCTGGGTTCCGGCGGAAGATCTGGCGCAATTTAATGCGGCAATCCAGGGCCCGATCGAAGTTGTTGCCGAATATTCGGTTGAGGGTGAAGTGCCCATAAAAGCCTAACCCATACCAGGTGGTCAGTGTGGCCTCATTTGGAATCAAGACAAAACATGAAGTCGAAGAAAATGATTCATATCAATAACCTCCATTGTGAAGTTCAAGTGTCGTCTGGCGAGGCGAAGCCTATCTTGAAGGGGCTTTCTCTTGATGTGCCTGCGGGCGAGGTCCACGCGATCATGGGGCCGAACGGTTCGGGTAAGTCGACCTTGTCCTATGCGGTCACCGGCCGGGATGGGTATGATATCACGGATGGATCAATCGATTTTCTCGGTGAAAGCATGCTCGACCTGCCGCCCGAGGAACGCGCGAGCCGGGGGATTTATCTATCCTTCCAATACCCGATCGAAATCCCCGGTGTGCCGACGCTGACATTCCTGCGGGAAACGCTCAATGCGCAGAAAAAATCGCGTGGTGAGGATGAAGTGTCTGCACCGGCCTTTATCAAGCTGGCACGCGAGAAGGCGAAGCAGCTCGACATCTCGATGGATATGCTCAAACGACCGGTCAATGTCGGCTTTTCTGGTGGCGAGAAGAAGCGCCTGGAAATCCTGCAGGCGCTGATCCTGGAGCCGAAATTCCTGATCCTGGACGAGACGGATAGTGGGCTCGATATCGATGCTCTGAAAACCGTGTCTGAGGGCGTGAATACATTGCGCTCGCCGGATGTCGGCATGCTGGTCATCACGCACTACCAGCGCCT
>JAQXCQ010000102.1 GCA_029251785.1 Maricaulis sp.
CAGCGTCATGCCGTCTTCGACATATTGCAACGCCGCCGTGGCCGCGCGCAGTTTCTGGGGATGTTCGATCATTAGTCGACGCCTCCAAGCAGTACGTATTTCAGCTCTGTGAACTCTTCTACGCCCCACTTGCCGCCTTCGCGACCAATACCGGATTCCTTGACCCCGCCAAACGGTGTCGAGGCCGCGCCGACCATCGGCGCATTGACGCCAACCATGCCGTAATCCAGCGCTTCGGTCATCCGGTGAACCCGGCTGACATCGCGTGTATAGAGATAGGCCGCCAACCCGTAAGGCGTATCATTCGCCATGGCGATCGCCTCGGCCTCATCCTCAACACGGTAGATCGATGCAACAGGTCCGAAGATCTCAAAGCACGCCACATCCATATCAGCGCTACCGCCCTCGATCAGGGTCGGGGCATAAAAGGAACCGCCCAGCTCATCGACCATCGGCTTGCCGCCCGTGATAATCCGCGCACCGCTATCGCGGGCATTGCGCACCAGCGCATCGACACGCTCAACCGCTGTGTGATGGATCAGAGGGCCGACATCGGTGCTACCATCAAAACCATCGCCGGCTTTCAGTGCCGACACCCGTTTCTCCAACGCCTCAACCAGCTTGTCGGCGACGGACGCCTGAACAATGATCCGGTTGGCCGACACACAAGTCTGGCCTGACACGCGAAACTTTGATGCCACAACACCATCCGCCGCCGCCTCAATGTCTGCATCATCCATGACGATAAACGGCGCATTGCCGCCCAGCTCCAGTGCCACGCGCTTTACGCCATCCGCCGCCTGGCGCATCAACAATTTGCCGACCGCGGTCGAGCCGGTGAAACCAACCATTTTCACAGCATCCGAGCCGGTCAGAACCGGGCCGATTTCCTGCGCATCGCCGCAGACAACATTGAACACACCATCGGGAATGCCCGCGCGCTTGGCCAGCTCGGCCAGCGCCAGTGCAGACAGCGGTGTTTCCGGAGCCGGCTTGATCACCATCGTGCAACCCGCCGCCAGGGCCGGCGCACATTTACGGGTGATCATCGCATTGGGGAAATTCCACGGCGTGATACAGCCGACCACACCGATCGGCGCGTGCGTTGTCCAGCCACGTGTGCCCGGGAAAGGTGTGGCGATGGTTTCTCCATAGATCCGCTTGGCTTCTTCCGCCGACCATTCAATGAAAGACGCGCCGTACAGCACTTCGCCTTTGGCTTCGCGCAATACCTTGCCCATTTCCAGGGTAATCAGCTGTCCCAGATCATCGGCGTTTTCGAGGATCAAGGCGTGCCATTTCATCAACAGCTTCGCGCGTTCAAACGGTGAGACTTTTTTCCATGTCTCAAACGCCGCCGCCGCAGCGTCCACCGCGGCGCGTGCGCCCGCGGCGCCCACATCACCAATTTCGGCAATCACCTCATCATTGGACGGATTGGTAACAGCAACAGCACCCTCGCCCTTCACCCACGCGCCATTGATAAAGGACTGGGTCTGAAAGAGCGTTTTGTCGTTGAGGCGATCAGCAATAGTCATACGCGTGTATCCTTCTTGGCCTTGCGAGCCGTCTTGGCTGCGCGAAACCGTGTCGCCCAGCCCTCTTTTACAGTCTGCGTCCCGCGTGCGAGCGCGAGCGCATTGTCTGGCACATCAGCGGTGATTACACCGCCAGATCCGGTAAAGGCTCCTTCCCCCACAGTGACCGGTGCCACCAGGCTGGAATTGGAGCCAATAAAAGCCCCGGCACCGATGACGGTGAGGTGCTTGTCGAAGCCGTCATAATTACAAGTAATGGTCCCGGCACCCAGATTGGCACCTGCACCGATGCGCGCATCTCCCACATAGGAAAGATGATTGACCTTCGCACCCTCTGAGAGCTGCGCTTTCTTCACTTCGACGAAATTGCCGACCTTGGCGCGAGGGCCGATATCCGCCCCGGGGCGCAGGCGCGCATAGGGCCCGATGATCGCTGCGCTCTCAACATTGGCACCCTCAAGGTGTGAGAAGGCATGGATCACAGCGTCCTCGGCCACTGTCACACCGGGTCCGAAAACCACATTGGGCTCAACGAGTACGTCGCGGGCGATCTGCGTGTCCCAGGAGAAAAACACCGTCTCAGGCGCAACCAAAGTCACCCCGTCGAGCATCGCAGCCTGACGCTTACCGGCCTGGAAACACGCTTCAGCCTCGGCCAGATCAACGCGAGAATTGACACCGAGCACCTCGTCCTCACTGCCGCGCACGACGACAGCCTTCAGGCCGCGCGCACGTGCCAGACCCACAAGGTCGGTCAGATAGTATTCGCCATTGGCATTGTCATTGGTCACTTCGCCGAGCAGGTCAAACATCAGGGAGGAGGAGGCCGCCAGCACACCAGAATTGACCAATCGCACCGCGCGTTCGATTTCATCGGCGTCTTTGAATTCAACGATCCGGTCCAGATTGCCGTCATCATCCAGGATCAAACGGCCATAGGCTGCGGGGTCTTCCGGTTCAAAACCGAGCACCGCAACGGC
>JAQXCQ010000103.1 GCA_029251785.1 Maricaulis sp.
GTGTCGATTTCGGCGAACACTTCGCGGACGCTTTCATTGGCCGATTGCATGGCCTCCTCGATGATTTCGTCGACGAATTCATCGGCGGTTGCACCGTCAATCATGGTCAGGCCGTTTTCGGACAGCGAAACCTCAACAGAGTCCAATATGTCGGCGCGCATAACTTCGCCCATAGAGCCATCGGCATTGAGGCCGGCGATAACAAACAAATCGTCGACGACCAGATAGCCGTCATTATCGCGGTCCATATCCGCAAAGCTTTCGGCATCATTGTCGTGGCTGGCGATGGCGGCGGTATTGAGCGTGACACTGCTGGCGGCGAGGCCAAGGGCGAGGATGGGTACAGCAAGTAAATTCATGGGAAGCTCCATTTTATCAGGCAGGCTGATTTGGGGGATAAAATTGCGCCGCCGCTTGACCGGATAGGTTCCGACAAAATCACGCACGACCTCGCTGGCCGTCAGGCCACGTTCCTTGCAGGCGTCCATAAACTCGGTCTTGAGATTATGGGGCATGCGGATTTCCAGAGTCTCGCTGTGCTTTTCTGTTCGCTTGGCTCTGGGTGGATTGGTCTTGGTCATCTGGTCTGGGTCCTGTGTTATCCGATCAATGCCAACAGGATTTGACCCCGGGGCATTGGCGACACCCCATTGCTGTGGAGTTCACGGGGCAATGAAAACCTGTTTCCTGCCCGGACGCACGTTAAAACTTGCCCGGACAGCTGTAGAAGCCTGCTATGGCTAGTGCAGAGATTGATTCTTTTAACGGAGTTTTCCCATGTCCAAGTTCAATACCGCCCTGCTTCTTGCCGTGTCTGGACTGGCCGTGTCGGCCTGCTCGGCTGAGTCGACGCCTGCGCCAATCGCCAACAAGGCGAATGAGCTGGTTCCCGGCGCGAGTGCCAGTGGAGAATTGATTGGACGCGACAGGAGCACATTGGGTTCGGTGTCGCTGACCCAGGGATCATCCGGCGTGCTGATCCGGATCGAGGCATCAGGCCTGTCCGAAGATGCGCGCGGGGCGTGGCATGGCGTCCATTTGCACAGTGTGGGCGATTGCTCGAACGAGGACTTCACCTCCTCATCCGGCCATATCAACCCGTCCATGCGCCAGCACGGCCTGCTCAATGCATTTGGGCCGGACAATGCGGATCTGAGCAATATCTGGGTCGCCGAAGATGGCAGCTTGCACGCCGAGCTGCACACGACGCGCGTTTTCCTGGAAGGGCCAGACGATGGCACCCTGCCCGCCTTGCTGGATGGTGATGGTTCAGCCTTGGTGATCCATGCTGGCCCGGACGATCAGACCAGCCAGCCGATTGGCGGCGCCGGTGCGCGGATTGCCTGTGCGGTGATAATGACGAGTTCGGCCGATTAGTCGACCTGACCCACTCACAGGCACATCACCCGAAAATCCCGACGGGCTTGGCGATCATCAATACATAAATCGCGATCACCCCGATAAAAGCAGGAATCCCGAGGATGATCCAAATGCGCATCAGGTGATGGGCCGCGTCCGGCAAGGACGTATCGGTCGCCTTTGCCTGTTCCGCCAGTTTACGGACGCGTAGCTGGATCCAAACAACCGGCAACCAGCACACGCCGACCAAACCATAGAGTCCGTATGTCGCCAATAACCAGCCGGCATCAAGCGGCCAGCCGGCCAGATGGGCCAGGGCGATGCCGGACAAAGGCTGAATAACAACCGCACTCGAGGTGAACAGCCAATCAGCCAGCACGACATGGCGGGCCGTCAGCGCAAACCCCGCAACATCCTTCGAGCGCCAGGCGACAAACATAAAAAACGCGATCGCGGCCCCAGAGCCAAATAGAACGGCAGCTGAGAGGATATGGATCAGCTTGGCGAGGATGAAGGCCGTGCTCAACGTTGATCCTCCGTGGCAGCAATGATCAAGGTCAGCGCCATGATCGGCAATAGTTTGGTGACCGGTCCGAGCACATCCAGCCACAAGCCGGGGGCCAACCAGGACAAGGCGGCGACATAACCGAGGCTGCCCAATAACATCAGGCCGGCGACCGCTCCCACCCGCCATTTTGCCACCATCGCCAGTCCCAGCATGATATCGAACAGGGAGGTCGCCCACAGCAAGGGTGCGCGTGCGCTCTCCGCGACCCCCAATTCGGCCAGCATCGCCCGGGCAGGGTCTGCAGAGACCGTCACTGAAACAAGCCCGGTGACGAGCCAGAAAAGCCCGAGCGCCCAGCGCGCCAGTGGCCGGGCGAAACCGAGCCGCGCATACCAGCGGTCCTGCGGCCCCGCCACATCCGCTTCCAGACAGGCCGTCAAAGAGCGCGGATTGGCCCCGGTCTCCTTGAGCCATTCTGACGGATCACCGGCAACGTCATGTTCGAGTTGGGCCAGGGCGGCACTGCGCATTGGGGTCTGAACGCCGACCCAACCTAATAAATCGCCGATTTTGAACGCGGGAATTGCCAACCATTTCGGAACATTCCATATGCGCGACTTGCCGAAACCAAGCCATTTTCTATACGCCGCAACAAGCTCTGACATTGTGACCTCTTGCGGACCGCCGAGATCCCAGCTGACACGTTTGACAGCCCGCGGAGACAACATGCGATTGACGGTGTCAGCGATGTCATCGACATGGATCGGGCGAAACACTTGATCCCCGCCAATAATGGGAGTGACCCAGGGAAGGCCGCACAACCATCGGATCAATGTGGTTCCACCATGCGTATTTCGGGCGATCACCAGAGATGGCCTTAGAATGACCCAATCCAGGTCCATCGGTTGCAGCATTCTTTCGCCGGCGAGTTTGTCGCGGGCGTATGCGGAAGCCGCACTGTCATCGACACCGACGGCGGAAAAGTGAATAACTCGCCGCACATCTGCGTCGCGGCACGCTTTGTAGAGGGCACGAGCACCATCAATGTGGGTGGCACGACTATTCTCATTGAGCCCATCTTGCAGCACACCCACACAATTGATTACCGCACCGAAGCCCTCGAGACGCGGCTGCCAATCCTCGCTTGAATCCTTGGTAAAATCGCATTGGATCCACTGAATGTGAGGCAAGCGCGACCGCGCGGCTTCGACATTGCGCGCGGCGCCGACCACCCGGATGCCGCGATTGTGTAAATCGGCGGCCAGATGCGAGCCGATAAAACCCGCCGCTCCGGTAATTAGAACCTTCATGCCTCCTGCCTTGCAACCAGGCGGATTTCATCGAGCAGGCCCCGAATGTCATCCATATTCGTCTCAGCCTGCATGAGGGTGAGCCGTATCCAGCTCTGGCCCAGAAATTCAACATAGGTCGTGTAGTAACGCCCCCGCGCCAGCAAACGCTTGCGAAGTTCCAGCGAGCAGGTTTGCTGCCCCTTTGTCAGACGCAGGCACAGAATGTTGAATTCCGGCTGCACAGCGATTTCGAAGTCCGGCTGGTTGGCAACCAGCCTGGCTGCCTCAAGCGTCCGCGCGACGAGTGCCTCCACGTAACCACATAACCCCGCTTCACCCTCATAGGCCAAAGCCATGAAGGCTTTCAAGGCAAGCGCCGATTTGGTGCATTCAACGGTCCGGCCGAGAAAATCGAAACCGGGATTTTCCTTTTCGTGGAAAATATAACTGGCTTCCTGATTGAAAGCCGCGTCGAGATGCCGGTGATCGCGCACCAGCACAGCCGCGCACAAACAAGGCGTGCGCAGCATTTTGTGTGAGTCCCAGATAAGGCTGTCCGCCAGATCTATTCCGTCGACCAGATGGGCGAGATCGGGTGACAGGGATGCAGCTGCCCCATGCGCACCATCGACATGGAACCATGTCCCTGCCTTGCGGCACACATCGGCGATGTCGCGCAGGGGATCAAACAGGCCTGCCGCGGTCTGACAGGCGTTGGCGATCACCGCCATGATCACCTTACCGGCGGCCCGCTGGGTTTCAATTTGCACGGCCAGTTCCGACGGGATGATGCGCCCGCATTCGTCGACGGGAATGTCGACAATGGCGTTTTCTCCAAGACCGAGAATGCCAACAGCGCGGGCCAGTGAATAGTGCGATGCCGGCGGCGCCAATACCACCAGATCGCGGGAGGGCCCTGACATCCAGGCGTCTGGATCGGCGGCTGAACGCGCGGCACACAGCGCCGTCAAATTGGCAAGAGAACCTCCATGCGTCAGCACGCCGCCAGGATGGCCGGTCTGGCTGCGATCAACTGACCAGCCTATTTTTTGCAACATCCAGTCCAGATAAAATTGCTCGATGGCATTCGCGGCCGGACCCATTTCATTGATCGCCATGGGATTGGACGCATAGCCATCGATGAAGCAGCCGAGTGCCGCCGCATCATTGGTGTGGGCGGTCTGGTGCCCCATGACGCGAGGATCGCGAAGCTTGATCGTGCCATCCAGATAGGCCTCAACAAACGTCCTGAGGGCATCCCCGGTCAGGCCGCCTTCCGTCGCAAATCGCTGCAAATCCATAGACTGGATGAGCTGGGAAGATGGCGGCTGGCGGAGCGCGATCCCCTCACGGGCCAGTCCTTTGCGATCATAATCCTCGAGCGCTTGTGCGACCGTTCTCGCATCGTCCTTCAGCGTCATTGCCTGCTTTTCCCGTTTTACCAGGTGCCGGCCGCTGCCACTTGGCCCCTCAAAGGCCCAGGCGGTAAAAGGGGCGGTCCTGTTTACTCTGCTTCGGCGGATTCGAGACCGGCTTGAATCACTGCGAGTGTTCCTCGGATATTGTACTCAACGCTGTCACGGGCGTCCTGCCAACGCACCTCTGTCTTGAGCCATTCAGCGCCTGGCAGGGAAACACCGTTTGTCGCCGCGAAATACGCGGCATCCCCGAAGGAACAGGCATACCAGGGCGATGCTTGACTGGTGAACATCTCACCACTCTCGGCAAGGTTGGACAAGACACGCTCAACCATCACCATGTCGCTATTGATCAAATTGACCAATTCATCACCCACATAGTCGGACGCGGCATCAACGACTCCCATGGCGGAAGAATCTACGCAGCGGGCCGCGTCGTAGAGAATTCGAGACCGGGCCAGAAAATACGCCTCAAGAGCACGCTCGGGATTGCTGGCAACGGCCCGACGCGTAATCTCGTAAAGAAAGACCGGCGAATTGGTGTCGCGACGCTGCCAAAGCTGATCCTGAATGAGTTGATCCTGCTCGGCATCGGCCAGATGCAGTCCGAGGATCGTATTGACGACATCGCCATACGCCGCCTCTCCGACGACCCACGCTGAGACATTCCCGTTTTCCAACTCAACCTCATAGATCTGCGGGGTGCGCAGATTAGGATCAGTCTGGGACGCATCAGCTTCCTGGGCCCAGACGGGCCCAGCGAGAAGGAGAAAGGCAGTGATGATTGTTGCAATACTACGCATGGCTAGAACCCTGTTCCTGTCGTTCCGGGGGATACACTATCACCCCCCTTACAAAGGAAATGAATTGATAATGTGGCCTAGAACGGGATTTCGTCGTCCAGATCTGCGTTCCGGAAGTCCTCTTTTGGGCCTTCCATGGCGCGAGATCCGCCTGTATCGCGATTGGATTCAAAACTGGTGCCACCTGAATTGTCGCCACGGCTGTCGAGCATTTGAAGCTCGCCATTGAACCGCTGGAGCACGATTTCAGTCGAATATTTTTCGACACCATTCTGGTCGGTCCATTTGCGGGTCTGCAAAGCGCCCTCAACATAGACCTTGGAGCCTTTGCGAAGATAATTCTCTGCAACCTTTACCAGATGCTCATTGAAGATCACCACACGGTGCCACTCGGTCTTTTCCTTGCGCTCGCCAGTCTGCTTGTCGCGCCAGCTATCGCTTGTTGCGACCGTCATATTGCACAGCTTGGAGCCATTATTCATGGACTTGACTTCCGGGTCACGCCCGAGATTGCCCACCAAAATCACCTTGTTAACGCCCGCCATGCCCTGCTCTCCATCTGTTTGGTACGACCTTGCCGATCGCATTTGTTCACATTATGTTCCGGCCGTCAATGCGCCCGCGACTCGGTCGAGAGTTGACAGGAGAGCCAGCGGAGAGTCTAGCGGGGCAAGCGGTTACGACGCACTTGCCCACAGGCGATCACACATGGATCCCTAGGCGAAATTCGCAATTTTTATCCGGAATTTTCGATAATCCTTTCCGGATCCATCACTTCGTCTCCAACGCGGAGGATGGCCTGACCGACCGGAAGTCTGGCAGGGGCTCTCATTGCCGGTTAGCCCCCTGCCACCGTGGTGTCAGCATGCAAGCGTGAGGCGCTGGACTTGAAGCACGATGTTCCCTAAATGTTCGAAATAACACTTTGATCCACCTTGGTCCGGAAAACGCTTTATGGCCCTCGACACCATCCGCGTCCGCGGCGCACGCGAACACAATCTGAAAAACGTTTCCGTCGACCTGCCGCGGGATTCGCTCATCGTTTTCACCGGCCTGTCCGGTTCGGGCAAGTCCTCGCTGGCCTTTGACACGATCTATGCCGAGGGACAGCGCCGCTATGTGGAAAGCCTGTCTGCCTATGCGCGGCAGTTTCTGGAGCTGATGTCGAAGCCGGACATGGACTCGATTGAGGGTCTGTCGCCGGCGATCTCCATCGAGCAGAAGACTACGTCCAAAAACCCGCGGTCCACGGTCGGTACGGTGACCGAGATCTATGACTATATGCGCTTGCTGTGGGCGCGCGTGGGCATTCCCTATTCGCCGGCCACGGGCCTGCCGATTGAAAGTCAGACCGTCAGCCAGATGGTTGACCGGCTGATGGCGCTGGAGGACGGCACCCGCCTGTATCTGCTCGCCCCGGTCGTGCGCGGGCGCAAGGGTGAATACCGCAAGGAATTTGCCGAATGGCTGAAGGCGGGTTTTCAGCGCGTGAAGGTGGATGGCGAAATGTATTCGCTCGAAGAGGCGCCGACGCTCGACAAGAAATTCAAGCACAATATCGATGTTGTCGTGGACCGGGTGGTGGTCAAGGAAGGCCTTGAGGGCCGACTAGCTGACAGTCTGGAGACGGCGCTGCGTCTGGCCGATGGTTTGGCAACAGCCGAGATTGCCGTGAGCGGCGATGATGACGCCCCCGCCCCGATCATCTTCTCTGAAAAGTTTGCCTGCCCTGTTTCGGGCTTCACCATCGAGGAAGTTGAGCCGCGCCTGTTCTCTTTCAACAACCCTTTCGGTGCCTGCCCGACCTGTGACGGCCTGGGCCAATCGCTGAAGTTTGACGAAGGCCTGGTGGTTCCCGACCGCGACAAGCCGCTTAATGATGGAGCGATCGCGCCCTGGAGCCGGGCCACATCGAAACTCTACCAGCAGACCTTGCAGGCCCTGTGTGACCATTTCGGTGGCGATATGAGCCAGCCCTGGCATGCTCTGTCGGACACGTTTCGCAAAATTGTGCTGTTTGGAACGAAGGAGAAAATCACCTTCGTGTATGAGGACGGCCTGAGAAAATTCGAAACCAAGAAACCGTTTGAAGGTGTGATCACCAATCTGGAACGGCGCTGGCGGGAAACCGATTCCAGCTGGGTGCGGGATGATTTGGGACGGTTCCAGTCCTCGCAACCGTGTGAGGTGTGTGATGGACGCCGGCTCAAGCCGGAAGCCTTGTGCGTGAAGATTGACGAGCATGACATTTCCCACGCGACCGAGATGTCGATCCGCGAGGCGCGGGACTGGTTTGGTGCTGTCGAAAACACGCTAAACCAAACCCAGCTCCAGATTGCCGAGCGCATCCTCAAGGAAATTCGCGAGCGGCTGAAATTCCTTGTTGATGTGGGGCTGGATTATCTGACTTTGAACCGCGCCTCGGGCACGCTGTCCGGCGGGGAGAGCCAGCGAATTCGCCTGGCCAGCCAGATCGGGTCCGGATTGACCGGCGTACTCTACGTGCTCGACGAGCCGTCCATCGGTCTGCACCAGCGCGACAATACCCGCCTGCTGGAAAGCCTGAGCGGGCTGCGGGATTTGGGCAATACCGTGATCATCGTCGAGCACGATGAGGAAGCAATCCTCACGGCCGATTATGTGGTGGATCTGGGCCCGGCGGCGGGCGTGCATGGCGGTGAAGTGGTTGCCGCGGGCAAACCGCATGAGATCGAGGCCAATCCCAAGAGCCTGACCGGGCAATATCTGTGCGGCAAGAAGATGATTGAAGTGCCCGATATTCGGCGCAAGGCAAACCTCAAGAAGGCCATCAAAGTGGTCGGTGCGACCGGCAATAATTTGAAGAATGTCTCCGCTGACTTCCCGCTCAAAGTGCTGACCTGCGTCACCGGTGTCTCCGGTGGCGGCAAGTCGACCCTGACGATCGAGACCCTCTACAAAGCCGCCGCTCGGAAACTGTCCAAGGCACAGACGCTTCCGGCCAAGCACGATCACATTGAAGGGCTCGATCAGCTCGACAAGATTATCGATATAGACCAGTCCCCGATCGGCCGAACGCCGCGCTCAAATCCCGCGACCTATACCGGCGCCTTCACGCCAATCCGTGAATGGTTCGCCCAGCTGCCCGAAGCCAAGACCCGCGGCTACAAGCCCGGGCGTTTCTCCTTCAATGTGAAAGGTGGACGTTGCGAGGCCTGTCAGGGCGATGGCGTTGTGAAGATCGAGATGCACTTCCTTCCAGATGTGTATGTGCCGTGCGATGTCTGCCACACCAAGCGCTTCAATCGCGAAACCCTGGAAATCAAATTCAAGGGCAAGTCGATTGCCGACGTGCTCGACATGACAGTTGAGGAAGGTGCGGAATTCTTCAAGGCCGTGCCCGCCGTGCGCGACAAGATGATCACGCTGGAACGTGTCGGTCTGGGCTATGTAAAAATCGGCCAACCCGCCAACCAGCTTTCCGGCGGCGAGGCTCAACGCGTGAAACTGTCCAAGGAATTGGCCAAGCGCGCGACCGGCAAGACGCTCTACATTCTCGACGAACCGACGACCGGCCTGCATTTCGAGGACGTTCGCAAACTCCTCGAAGTGCTGCATGAGCTGGTCGATGCGGGCAATACCGTGGTGGTGATCGAGCACAATCTGGACGTGGTCAAAACGGCCGATTGGGTGATCGATCTGGGCCCCGAGGGCGGCGATGGCGGCGGTGAAATTGTCGCTGCCGGCACGCCCGAAGATGTGGCCAAAATCAAGGCCAGCTGGACCGGTCGCTATCTCGCGCCAATGCTGGAACGCGATAAGAGTCGCCAGGAAAAAGCGACGGCCTAATCCGGCGACTTCGCCTCAAACACAATCGCTTCGAGAGGCATTGCTGACGGTGCCTCACCGAAGCGTCTGATTAGCGCTTCGGTGAGTAATTCCACCGCCTCTTCGGGTGTGTGGCCGCCGCGCTGGCGGATTTCTTCGATCAGCGGATTTCCGAGCACCAGGCCACGGGCAAACAGCGCCCAATCCTCCACTGTTTTGTCCACCGTCACCACGTCGTGGCAAATATTGGCAAACCCGGCCTCGGTGAGATCTGCGGTCACCTGCTTGATGTTGTGATAGCCAAACGGGACTTTGTAAAAGCCGGGCGGATCGTCAGGATACAGGGCGGCGGCGGTGTCGCTGGCGACTTGCGAAAACGGATTGGACTCGATCGGTCCCCAGACATTGAACAGATAATGCCCGCCTGGTTCCAGCACACGGCGGGCTTCGCGGAAAGACGCCACCTTGTCGGGGAAGAACATCACCCCAAACTGGCAGACCATGAGATCGGCAGAACCGTTCTCCAATCCAGTCTCCATGGCATTGACCGGCGCAAAGCTGACGGCTTCGTCATTTTGGAATTTCTGACTGGCAATCGTTAGCATCGGCGGATTGAGATCGGTGATCAGCAGGTCAGCGTCAGCTGGCAATTCATTGCGCAATTGCCGGCTGACAATGCCGGTGCCGGCCGCCAGTTCGAGTACGCGCTGGCCACCCAGTTTTGCGGCCCGTGCTGAAATGTCCCGGGCATAATCGATAAAGATATGCGGGCCGAGGCCCTCATCATAATTGCGCGGGATATCCCCGACGAAACTGGATGCACTGGCAGGTGGTTTAGACGGTGTCTGCATGGTCGACTCCTGATTTTTCATGGCGATATCCAGTGCTTTTCCTTGCTGTGCACCCGTCATTTTTGAGCGCCTTGCGGAGGTCGAAACTGACGGTAAATCGAGGGATTGCTGACGCCTTACATGCCAGAGCGCGATATAGGCGGAGGGCCCCATGGCAAACCCGATGAGCCACACCAGCACCAACATGCCGAGGGCCACAAATGCCACCGTAACAGGCCCCGCCAGCTCGATCATGCCCTGAATATCAGGAACATTTCCGGCGACGATCTCGGGTCCGAATACAAAAATGGTCGGCATCAAGATGATCGCGATGACGATCTCGATCACCGCAAAGCAGCCCATCATGATTGCGAGCGCGCCGAGCGACGGCCAGAATACGCCCTGCGAGGCCTGCCAGCCGCTTAGCCCGACAATCTTTCGCTCCAGAATACTCAGCGCATAAACCGGGTAGAGGCGAACAATCAGCCACAGATACAAGGGGAAGATCAGCGCGCCGAGCAAAATGCTCAACCCGACCGATACCCCCTCACCCAAAACCATGATGATGCCACCGCCCAAAACCCCAAGACCGAGCATGAAGACCAATCCAAAGCCCATGAAAATAAGCGTCCACAAAAACGCCGTGGCGAGCAGTCGCAATTCGTCCGCACCAATCCCAATCGGGACCAGCTTGAGCGGCTCCTCACGGACCAGCAGTCGTAACCAGGCGGCGTAGATGGCGACCATCGAAACCATTCCGCCGAGCCAGATCAATCCCATAGCCGGCAGTCGCGATGAAAGCTGGCCGGGATCTGCCTGCACAAGGGTCGGCAGATAAGCCAGAGCGGAAACATGTAGTGCCACGATGGGCACAACGCTCCACAGGCTGAGCCAGAGCGTCGCCACCGGGCGCTTGCGAAACACCGAGAAGAAATAGAATGCGGCCTCGATCGATCCAAATGTCGGCTGGCTCATATACTTTCCCCTGAAACGCCCTGCAGGGAGGCGCCACACATCTGTAAGGCGCGAATGTGCCATGGTCTGCACCGACATCCAAGACAGAAACGGCCCTTCCTGGGCAGGACGGGCCGCTCTGTGAGCGCGGGAGATCGTACACCCACGCCAGGGAGTCTCATATCAACCTTCGCTAGGCGAGGCGCCGGCGGGATGAGCACCGTCCAGAGTCGGTGAGTCACCGTCCTCAAAGGGCGTGTTTTCGCGATACAGGCGCGCTGTGTACGCACCGACGCCCATAAACATGCCGGCCATCACGACCTCGAAGGCTGTGCCAACCAGGATCACAATGCCCAGCGGAATCATCACGGCCGGAACCATCAGGACGGATTTGACCGCATCGAGCCCCTCGCGGGCCGTCGCGAAATCTCGATCCCCGATCGCTTCAAGCTCACCCACCAATGGCATCAATGTCCCAGCCATGGTGAGGCCAAAAAAGATCATCAGGAAAATTGCCATGAAATAAATCAGCACGCCAATGGCGAGATAGCTGACGAGAATGCCCCAAAAATTGTCTTTTGTAGCGTCCCAGGATTCAAAAAACCGGAACTTTCGATCCACAAAACTGAGGCCCGTCGCCGCGGACAACTTGACGGTGATGTAGAGGCTCGCAACCAAGGACCCGAGCACGGCGATCAACATAAACAGCCCGCCCGAAAGCACTGCAGCGGCATCGCCGTCCGCAATCATCATCAGCCCGCCTGCACCAAGCCCCAAGGCAGCCAGCACAATTCCGAGTACGGTTTGCACTGCCCACATCACAACCAGGGCCAGCAGCGTTACACCAAGAAATCGCAATTCATCACTGCCAATGCGATAGGGAATACCGGCAGCAATTTCATCGCGCGCCAAAAAGCGCATCCAGGCGGAATTCATCATCAACCAAGACAGTATGCCGCCAAGGAACAGGAAGGGCATGGCCAGCACAACCGGCCCCAGCACGCGGAAAACTTCCTCGACTTCCGGGTCGTGATTGCTTTCAGCCCACACAAACACTTCGCCCCAAAAGGGCGACATCACCCACATCGCCAGAACAGCCAGCACGATTGACAGGCCAACATGCCACGCGGTCAGCCAGAGGGCGCTCATCGGTCGAGCCCCGACTTGCTTGAAAAAGAATATGATACCGGTGCCGATATCGAATGATTTGCGTTGCATGGCTGCCCCCTATGCTCGTTCATGTGTCCAAGACACCGCCAGTGTGACGGGTATCAGCGTTCTATCATGGCCGAGAATGAAGGCAGAAAAAGGGGGACGCTTGGCGAAGCTGTCCCGCTAGTGTCCGGTGCCCGGCGAATTCAGGGCACGGTAATGGTCCGCATACAGCCCGAAAACGATCGGCACATTGATGAAGGCAAACAGGCTGACCAACCGAACCATTTCCTGGAATGTTGAGCTGCGTGGATCAACAACTTGTTCGGGGCCGACATTAAAGGCGACATAGAGAAAGCGCGTGTCGAACACAGCTGCCAGTGTTTCATATACGGCGACTTCAACGACCAGGAGCGGCCCGAGGGCCAATGCCAGGGCGATGGCCAATCGCGCGGTTTGCCCCGTGCTCAAACCCCAGACGCTCAGAACACGAATTTTGTCCTCCGCGATGGTCGCCGGGAAAGCTATCAGCAATCGGGCGAGCAACCAGATCATCAAAGCCAGACCAATCAGTGCAGCACCGATCATAACCGCCCAGTCTGCCGGCTTCAGATAATTGAGGGCCTGTACCGCATCGACTTCCAACGCCTCCGGATCGAGCCCCGCGCTCTGCATGGCTGCGTCTGCGACTGACAAATAGAGCGGGCCGATGAACATCGCGATCAGGCTGGCGGTCAGGATGGCCAGGCCGAAAATCAACAGGGTAACGAACAGAATTCGGCGTTCTTCGGCACCAAACTTCAGACCCAGCCATCCATCATTTGACTTGTTGACCGACAATCGAAGTACGGCGGCATAAAACGCCAGACCGCTGACAACGGCCCCGATCGAAAACATCAAACCGATAACAGCGCCGGTTGCACCCAGAACATCTTCGGAATTGACCTGAACAAGAATGGCAATGCCAACTGTGAATGCGGTGTAGGGCAATGCGGCAAGCAGGAGCTGCTCGATGTTGCTTCTCACGAAGGTCCATGCGGCCTTCACCGAACCCAGAACTGAGATATTTTGAGTACTCATCGTGCGGCCCCGCTGACTGGTCCCGTCGATTTATCCGAGCTTTGGCTCAATGACCAGCCCACTTGAACGCTGCCATCACCATGGCTCACTTGATCAACTTAACGCTCACAATGTTAAGTTATCGAATGCGATCTCATACAATCCTAATTTTATTGTTGACCGGTGGGGCCGGACGACTACCGTATCAGCCTGAATTGAGTTTGTGTCCTGGGGGATTTCATGAGTCATGACGACAAGGGCGCGCCTGAAAACGGCGTGGACCCAGCTGTGTCACAAGAGGCCGCGGCCGGTGATGGTATCGCTGGAGCTGGCGTAAGCACGCAGATGAGCGATGATGGCGGGGCTGGTCCCGAAGGTACCGCGACACGTTCCGGTGAATCTATCTCGTTCGAGCAGACCGCCACATGGGGCGGCGTGTTCCCGATCGCGGCCCTCAATGCCCTGCTCAACATCGTCACGCTGACACTGTGGCGGTTTTGGGGACGCACCCGTGTGCGCCGATATATGTGGTCGACCACGCTGATCAATGGCACACCCCTGACCTATACCGGTAGCGGTGCCGAGCTGTTTCGCTCCTTTATTTTCGTCATGCTGCTTATCTTCCTGCCGATTTATGGCGGCATATTCGCCCTGCAGCTCTACCTGCCGCCAGAGCAGGCCATGATGATTTTGGGCCTCGCCTATATTCCGATCCTGTTCGCATTTTCCTGGCTGATGGGCATGGCGATCTGGATTGCCCGCCGCTACCGCCTGTCACGCACAACCTGGCGCGGTATCCGCTTTGGCCAGGCTGGATCTGCGAATGCATTCTCGTGGGCCTCAATCGGCTATGGATTTTTGGTCGCGGTGACGATGGGTTGGTTTGAGCCGGTTAAGGAGATGCGACTATCGCGCCGACTTTGGGGCGAAACCTTCTTCGGCGACAAGAATTTCGACATCACCCAAAGTGATGAGGGTCTTGCCGGGCCACTCTACCCGACCTTCGCACTCTCCTGGTTTGCGGGTGTGATCGCCTATTTTGCCGCGATCGGGGTCTATATCGCGATGATCGGGCCGATGCTTGAGGCGGGCAATACCGCACCGACGATGAATATGGAGATGATCCTCAAGCTGTACCTGGCCATGCTTGTCTTTTTCGTTCTCTACGGGTTTTTCAGCCTGCCCTATCACGCAGCGCTATTGCGCCGGAAAGTCGCAATCCTTGGCCTGGGTGAGCTGCGTTTCTCGTTGCGGGCCGATATGTTCAGCCTGGGCTGGATTTATCTGGTCAATATGTTCATTTTGATCTTCACCCTCGGCCTCGGCTTGCCGATCGCCCAGATGCGGGTCTGGCGCTATGTGTTCCGGCGTCTGGAAGCTGAGGGTCAGATTGATATCGACGCGATCAAGCAAACGGCAGATCGTGGTCCGAAATCCGGAGAAGGTCTCGCCGACGCCTTCGATATTGGCAATGTGATTTAGTATGGATATCGCGGCACACTATTCGGACGGCCTTTCGGCGAAACTGCACCAGGTCAAACTGCGTGTGCGCGACGATATTGTGTCGATTACCAATGATGAGCTGTCGGTCAATTGGCCGATGAATTCATTGCGCCAGCATCCCGCCCCGGCCGACCGGAGCATTGTGTTCGGCCCCCGCAATTCGGACGCCTTTATAAGCGTGGCGCCACAACACACAGACGCGTTGCGCGCCCTGCTTCCCGTGCTGTTGGACCCAAAACGTCAGCGGCGTGGCACCTGGCTGCTGGGCGGTAGTTTGACCGCCCTGGCCGCCGGTCTGGCCAGTTTTATGGTGTTTGGCCTGCCGGCCTTGTCGGGACCATTGGCCGACATCACTCCCTTGGAGATCGAAGCGCGGATGGGCGCGCAGTCCAATCAGTTTGTGTCGATGTTTTCCAATGAGTGCGAGGCAAGTGAGCTGGCACAGGCCTCACTGGATGAGCTGGGTCAACGCTTGCAGGACGTGTCGGATTCTCCCTTCGAGCTGAAACTGCGTGTGGTCGATGCGGGTTTCCCCAACGCCTTCGCCCTGCCGGG
>JAQXCQ010000123.1 GCA_029251785.1 Maricaulis sp.
AGTAATTGGTTCAGGGCTCCTTCAGGGCCGCCGGTCAGGACGATCAGACCTTCACTTCGCTCAAGCAATAACGCGAGCGGAATGTGCGGCATTTCCGTGGGCTCGACGTCGAGGAAAGCCGCACTCGTCAGCGCCATCATATTTTGATAGCCGGCCTCGTTCTGGACAAGGACAGCAATTGAGCCATCCGATTCAGCGCGTTCACCCGGGTGTGGTTTGCCAAGTCGAATTGATAAAGTGCACCCGATGATCGGCTGCACACCGGCCGCCGAAAGATATTCGGAAAATTCAAGGGCACCGTAGAGATTATTGGTGTCCGTCAGCGCGATCGCGGGCATCGCATGACTGACGCAGGCATCAACCATTTGCGGAATGCGGATGGCCCCTTCAAGCAGGGAATACGGAGACCGGACTCGCAAATGCACAAAGGGCTGCTTTACCGCCACGCCTGTCTCCACCCTCGCAAGGGCTCTCGCCCGACTGATCCCAGACCTCACTCGATCCGCGCAATAAACTGTGTTCTACGCTATTCGTCCAAGCTGAGATATCCATCCACCCAGCCATTCGCCAGGTTTTCCGCAGCTTTTCGCGAAGACCCGGCACATAAGTAAGCGGGCGCCGCCTGCGAACGGCAACGGAATCACCACAGGCACCTCCGCTAAGGAGTCAACGCAGCGCCAGAGAGAGACCAACCAAAAATCCGCCACTCAATGCTCCACCTAAACGCTGAGGACAGAGCCCCACATCGTGATCATCCAGGTAAAGCCCAGTATCGCGGCAGCGGCAGATGCATCATGAACAAAACGGCGCATATCAAATCCTTCTAGAATATGTTCTTGATTTGTTCTTTTCATGATCAAGAGGCACCGTCAAGCCAAATCATCTATTTTGTTCGATTTTTGTTCTACTTCGCCGAATACGGGCTGAGATGTCCATCCTCAAGGGTGACCACACGATCCATCAAAGCTGCCAGCTCATGATTGTGTGTCGCCACAAGGGCTGATGCCCCCTGCTCCTTCACTAGATCGCGGAAGGCATTGAATACGGTAGAGGATGTATGCGGATCCAGATTACCCGTCGGTTCATCAGCGAGGAGCACACGAGGAGAGTTTGCCATCGAGCGCGCAATCGCCACCCTTTGTTGCTCCCCACCCGATAGATGCCCGGGGCGATGATCGGCCCGGTCGCTGAGGTCCATCAGCGCCAACAGCTCCAGAGATCGCGCCGCCGCCTTTGATCGCGAAACCCCCGCAATTAATTGTGGCAGGACGATATTTTCCAGGGCGTCAAACTCAGGCAAAAGGTGATGGAATTGGTAGACAAACCCCACCTCACTGCGCCGTACAGCAGTGCGTTCACGATCCGTCATATCTCGGGTCGACCGACCGGCCAGCAATACGTCACCATCATCCGGCTTTTCTAACAGCCCAGCCGCGTGCAACAGCGAAGACTTGCCCGAACCCGACGGTCCGACCAGCCCCACCAACTCGCCGGGCTTTAAATCCAGATCCACGCCCCGCAGAACGTTGAGGGGGCCAGCATCCGTCACATAGGTGCGGGTGATATTGCGCAATTCCAGGACGGACGATTTACTCATAACGGAGCGCCTCAACCGGATCCAATCGGGAAGCTTGCCATGCTGGTAACAGGGTCACCAAGAGCGACACTGTGAAACAAAATACCGAAACAAACCCCACCTCAAACCAGTCCAATTTCGCCGGAACGCGGTAAAGATAATAGACTTCCGGATTAAACACCTGCGTGCCCGACACCCAGGTGATAAAATCCTGAATCGGATCGATATTGATCACAAACAAGATACCCAAGATGATCCCGGCGAGTGTGCCCATCATACCAATCATTGCCCCGATGATGACAAAAATGCGCATAACCGAGGCCTGCGTAATTCCCATTGTTCTCAATATCGCGATATCGCGGCGCTTATTCTTCACCAGCATGACCAGACCGGAGATAATATTGAGAGAGGCGATGGCAATCACGATCGCCATAATCATCCGCATGGCCATGCGTTCAACTTGCAGAGCCGTGAAGAATGCCGGATCCAGGCGCGTGTAATCGCTCACATATCGATCGCGCCCGAACTGCTCCTGCAGGACAACGTCTTCGACCGGTCCGACCAGATCAGAGATCGCATCAATATCGTGAGTGCGAATTTGAATTTGATCGATGTCATCGCCACGCCCGAAGAACAGCTGGCTTTGTACAATCGGCATAAACACGACGGCATTATCGATGGTCGACACGCCAACCGAAATCAGCCCGCCGACATAATAGGACTTTCGACTGGGTGCCCGGCCGAGAGCTGTTTGTCGCCCGGCGGCAGTTATCAAAGTGACATAGTCGCCGGCATTCACGCCCAGGCGCTGCGCCAGGCCGCGCCCCAAAACAATGACATCTCCACCATTCCGGCCTTCGCCGAACTCATCGAGCGAGCCGTGAGTAATTCCCGTCGCTGCACGACCATCATCCCCATTTGCAACCACTTCCAACCGCGCAAGATCACCGGGTCGCATGCCGAGCACTTGGGCAAAGGTATCGCCACGTTCAGCACTGGCCATAACTTCGCCCTGAACGATGGGACCCGCGGATCGAACACCGTCAATCGCCTCCAGGTCTGCCAACATTAAATCCAGCGCTTCAGGCTCCAGCCCTCGACCATCCACAATGATATGGGGCTGCGCACCGAGCAAATTACTCAGCAATTGATCGCGAAATCCATTCATGACCGACATGACGGCAATCAGGGCCGTCACGGCCAGCATGACAGCGGCAAAGGAAATAATCGCGATCAGGGCGACACCGCCATCCTTACGCGTCGCGCCCAGATAGCGAAAGGCGATTTCAAATTCAAAAGGGCTGAACGGGGCGGCACGGCCGTTCCCAGAGAAGCCGCCCTCACCCATCGAATTCGAATTTGCCGTTGGTTTAACCATTCGAGAAACTTCGTTCCGCGAGGCGCGCAACCGCGTCCTCCACAGACAATTCATGCACCTCACCGGAGCGGCGCACGCGCACTTCAATCTTACCCTCTTTCAGGCCACGTGGACCGATGATGAGCTGATAGGGCAAACCAATCAGGTCTGCCGACGCAAATTTTGCCCCCGGACGGTTACCCGTATCGTCATAAAGCGGTTCGAGACCCGCATCGCAGAGCGTCGCATATGCATTGTCACATGCCGCATCTGTTGCCGCATCGCCGGCACGCAAATTGATCACGCCCGCACCAAATGGCGCGACACTTTCGGGCCAAATACAACCTTTTTCATCGTGGTGGGCTTCAATAATCGCACCCAATAGACGCGATACACCGACACCATATGAGCCCATATGTACGGGCCGATCCTTGCCGTCTGGATGAGTCACCACAGCTTTCATCGGGTCCGAATATTTTGTCCCGAAATTAAAGATGTGACCGACCTCAATCCCACGGGCGGACAGACGTTTTCCTTCCGGCACCTTGGCGAATTCAGCAGAGTCATGCATTTCCTCTGTGGCCGCGTATAGCGCGGTTCTCTGGTCGACCAGCGGCTGCAAATCTCCTGAAAAATCGACGTCGCTTCCGGGCACGTCCATATCCACGAGATCGGAATGACAGAACACTTCGCTTTCGCCAGTTTCCGCCAGCACAATAAATTCGTGCGACAAGTCACCGCCGATCGGGCCCGTATCCGCCCGCATTGGTACAGATTTCAGACCGAGACGGCTAAAGGTATTGAGATAGGCGACAAACATCCGGTTATAGGATTTGCGCGCTGCATCTTCATCGAGATCAAAGGAATAGGTATCCTTCATCAGGAATTCCCGGCCGCGCATGATGCCAAAGCGCGGGCGGATCTCATCACGAAATTTCCACTGGATGTGATAGAGCAGCTTCGGCACGTCCTTATAGGAGCGACAATAGGAGCGGAAGATCTCGGTGATCATCTCCTCATTGGTCGGCCCAAACAACATTTCGCGCTTGCGGCGGTCGGTGATGCGCAGCATTTCCAGCCCGTAATCGTCATATCGACCGCTTTCGCGCCACAGGTCCGCAGACTGGATCGTTGGCATCAGCATTTCGATCGCGCCGGCACGATCCTGCTCCTCACGAACAATCTGCTCGATTTTCTTGAGTACTTTGTGGCCGAGCGGCAGCCAGGAATAAATCCCCGCTGATTGTTGGCGGATCATGCCCGCACGCAACATTAGCTGGTGAGATACGATCTCTGCATCAGCAGGGGTTTCCTTGAGCACAGGCAGAAAATAATTGGAAAGGCGCATGGGAGGAGGTCCGGTCTGAGAAGGTCAAACCTAATTAGACCGCGTTCCGAGCGCTTTACAAGCAGGCGATGTGGCGGTGAGCACCTAAACCCGGTCTATCCGCGCCGCGAAACACCCCCGCAGCGCAAAATGGGCATGCAAATAGCGCACTTTCTTATTCGCAAACTGTCGCCCAATCACACCCGCCAAAACAGCGCCATCGACTAATTCCGCATCAATCATGATGCCGGCCTCGTCATAGGCACGCAGGGATATCGGGCGTCGTGCAAGACTGGCCGGCACATCATCCAAATGAGAAACTGGGTCGGCGCAGGCACTCGGGCCGACAAATATCGGTCCGGATGCCCGAAAGGGCGAGCTTGCTGGCTGATGCTCATAACTGAGCAAGATCAGATGGTCTCCAACAGCAGCATCCGCCAAAGAAACGCGGTCGGGATAACCAAAGTCTGTGTCTGCGCACACGCGCGTCATGCCACGTGCGGCCAATTGCGCTCCGGTAAGATCGAACAGGGGATTAAATTCGGATCCAGAGAGGCCGGAAATTTGAAATGACATGTGGGGCTCCAATATTTGAAGCCCCTTTATGCTCACGCAATGCGCCGGGTTGCGACCCGATACTTGCGATCACGCGGATCAATACCTGAAGCTGGCAAACCAGGCGTTGAGCATCCCGGTTTCTGTGACGACGAAATAGATCAGCCATATGACAGACGCGGCGACAGTGGCCCACCAGGCCTTGCGCTTCATCATTGGTAGGCTCGGCGCGCCAGGCTCGCTACCATCGACAATATCGCCGCATTCTTCCTGACTACGCACGCCAATCGGCAGCATCATGAAAAGGACGAGCCACCATATGATGATGAATACGACGAGGCCATTGGCAATCCCAACTCCACCATCACGTATGGCAAATTGGGACAACCATGCCCCCACGGCCAAGACCACCGGTAAGATTCGCAAATATCGCATCATCGCGTCGGCTCCTGCATCAACTCAATCAATTGGCCATGACTATTTTTGGGGTGGATGAAAATCACGGGTACGCCGTGGGCCCCAATATAGGGTTCTCCGGTTCCAAGCACGGTCGCGCCAGCCGCCACCATATGATCGCGGGCTGCAATGATATCAGCGACCTCAAAGCAGAGGTGATGCTGCCCCCCCTTCGGATTACGCTCAAGGAATTTGTGCACCGGACTGTCGGCGCCAAACGGTTCAAGCAATTCAATCTGGCTATTCTCGAGCGTCACAAAGGCAACGCGAACACCTAGATGCTCAAAATCCAGAATTTCAGTGGCCTGCGTCGCGCCATATAATTCGGCGTAGGTCTTTATGGCCTCCGCGATATTGGGAACCGCCACACCAACATGATTTAATCGCCCGATTTTCATTGCAGGACTCCCTAGACTGAAAGCGCCAATACGTTGACGATTGGCTTTTTGCCCCAGATCCGATTGGCTTCTCGACGCACCGCAATGCGTACTTCTTCTTCAACCGTTTCAATATCGCGTCTCTCCGGCCCGGAAAGTCTATCAAAACAAGCTTCCGCCGCCACCTCCATGGCGTCGAGGAAATCCTCGAGCGGAAATTCCTTGACGTCCGGAAGCCCAACAGACTTTGCATCCGGACCAGACACCAACTTGCCGCGATCATCCACAGCGAGGGCCATAGAGACATGCCCGCCCCAAGCTAATTTTCGACGATCACGCATCGACACTGCGCCAGCATCTGTCAGGAAACGGCCATCAAGGTGAAGTCGCCCTGATTTGACCTCGTCGATAATGGATCCACCACCATCGGCACGCAGCTCAACCATATCGCCATTGCGGACTGAAATCGTGTGCGGAACCTGCAGAGATTTGGCGTAGCGCGCATGCTCTAACAAATGACGCCGCTCACCATGAACCGGGATGGCGATCGATGGCTTTGCCCAGCTATACATCTCGGCCAATTCATCGCGACAAGGATGCCCCGACACATGGATTGGCCGGTCTTTCTCGCCAATGATTTTCACCCCGGATTGTGCGAGCTGGTTCTGGAGTTCAAAAATTCCAATTTCATTGCCCGGAATAACGCGACTGGAGAAAATCACAGTGTCGCCGGATTTCAGCGACACATGACGATGATTGCCCTCCGCGATTCGAGACAGGGCCGCGCGCGGTTCACCCTGACTACCTGTACAAAGGTAGAGAATTTTATCGTTCGGGAAATGGCCAGCTTCTTCAAGCGGCACAAATTCCTGGATGTTCTGCAACATGCCGACGGCTTTTGCCGCAGACGTCATGCGGAACATTGAACGTCCCACCAGACAGACACGGCGGCCATTGGCTTCCGCCGCTGCAATTGCTGAGGACAGACGGGCGACATTCGAGGCAAAGGCCGCGATCGCCACCTTGCCCTTTTGCTCACCAACAACCTTGATCAACTCATCGCGCACATCGGCTTCAGAACCAGACACGCCCTCGGAAAAGACGTTTGTGCTGTCGCAGACCATCGCCAGCACGCCTTCGTCTCCCAACGCCGTCAGCGCGGTAATATCCGTGCTTTCGCCCAACACGGGATCGGGATCGATCTTCCAGTCACCCGTGTGCAAGACTGTGCCGACCGGTGTGCGAATAGCAATGCCATTGGGTTCCGGAATCGAGTGGGTCAGCGTGATCAATTGCAGGTCGAATGGACCAAGATCAAAGCGCGCATTCATCGAAATTTCGTGCAGTTCAACGTCGTCGGTCAGCCCATGTTCGCCGAGGCGGTCCCGTACCAGCCACGATGTGAAGGGCGTCGCATAGACAGGACAACGGAATTTCTTCCACAAATGAGCGACCGCACCCATATGGTCTTCATGGGCATGGGTCAGCACCATGCCGACAATATTGCTGGCATATTCCTCGATATAGGCCGGATCGGGCATAATGATATCGACCCCGGGGGTCGACAGATTTCCAAATGTCACACCGCAATCCACGATAATCCATTTGCGATCTGATTCCGGGCCATAGCCATAGAGATTCAGATTCATACCAATTTCGTCGGATCCGCCCAGGGGCAGAAAAATAAGGCTATCGCTCACGAAGTACCGCCATTGAGTTTCCAGATTTCAAGAAGTCCGCGGATCGTCAAATCCGGGTCGTAATGGTCGATGGTGCGCGAAGCCCCATCGAAAAGTGAAACGACACCACCGGTCGCTATCACCGTCATTTCATTGCCGCGCTCGGCTTTAAGGCGATCCACCAGACCATCGATCAAATCAATATAGCCCCAGAACACACCCGATTGCATCGCACTCACTGTGTCGCGGCCCATAACTTTTTCTGGCTTGGCGATGGCAACCCGCGGCAGCTTCGCCGCCGCTGCGTGCAGGGCCTGCATTGACAGATTGATGCCAGGCGCGATCACGCCGCCTTCGAATGCACCTTCTGCAGAGATCACGTCAAAGGTCGTCGCCGTACCGCTATCAATCAGGATCAGATCACCGGAATAATGCGTCCGGCAACCGATCGCATTTACCAGGCGGTCCGCACCGGCATCTTGCGGGCGCTCCAGATTGACCTGGATAGACAGTTCAACACCGGGTTCGCCGACAATCATCGGCTCAACATTGAGGTAGCGTCGCGATAAATTGCGCAAATTGAACAACGCCTGAGGCACCACGGTAGAGATCACACAGGCGTCTATATCAGCGAAGGTCAAATTCTCCAGCGCCATTAATTGCGTCAACCAGACCGCATGTTCATCCGCCGTACGCGATGAATAGGTCCCGGCTCGCCATTGGGCACACCATTCCGTGCCGTTATGCACGGCAAACAAGGTATTCGTATTACCGCAATCAATTACCAGCAGCATCGAGGCCTCACAAATCGGACGACGGAAAAAACACTTCACCAGCGGAGATATACCTCCGGCCGCCGCCGTCCAAGTCCAAACGCAGTGCGCCATCAGGTCCAAGGTCAGCGAATTGCCCCTCAAGGGTCTCGTCGGCAAGCCGTGCAATGCATCTTTCGCCGAGCCCATAGGCGCGCGAAAGCCAGGCATCCCGGATCACGCCAAAGCCGTCGCGCAGCCAGCGCGAGCGCCAATCATCAAAGTTCTCGGCTAATTGTATCAACGCGGTCTCCCGGTCAACGTGACCGCCATTTGCGCTGAGATGCGTTACCGATTGGGGCATATCCTTTGGGCTGGCGACAAGATTGACGCCAATCCCCACGGCCAGCCAAAGATCACCGCCGGGTGTAGATCCGGACTCGAGCAATATGCCCGCAGTCTTGGCCCCGTCGACCAGCACATCATTAGGCCATTTCAGCTTTGTTCGGCGGTCATCAATTCCAGCCTTGTCACAAACAGATGCGACAGCCAGCGCGGCGATAAAGGACAATTGAGCGGCCCGACCGGGCGACGGAGCCATAGTATACAGGCCGGTGGCAAACAAATTGCCGTCCAACCCCTCCCATGTGCGCCCACGCCGACCCCGTCCGCCGCTCTGCCGCCGCGCGGCAATCCATAACGGCCCGCGTTCACCAGCTTCGGCCCGCAAGCGCGCGTCTTCATTCGTCGATACGGTTTCTTCAATCCACTCGGTTCGGGGCTGGGATTGTTGCGACAAGCTAGATTAGCGCCGTGCCCGCTGTCGTCGCGTTGTAGATCAGCCAACCGACGAAAGGGAGCGTCAGAATACTTGCGATGCCGGCAATGCGCGTAATCATGTAATGGCTCACCGAGGCCGGAACAAATTCCACTTCACCCTCATCAAACCACATCACCCGGACAACCCGCAGATAATAGGCCGCGCTCACTACACTGAACAGCACGGCCAATACAGACAGAATAATCAGCCCGGACTCAACCGCCGCGTATAGGACGAAAAATTTTCCGATGAAGCCAACGAAGAACGGCAAGCCGCCAATCGAGAACATCAGCGCGGTCAAAGACCAGCCCAGGCCCGGGTTTTTCTGCGCGATACCCGCCAGGTCATCAATCTGCTCGACCATGCCTTCACGCGTCCGCATCGACAGCACCGCAGAAAACGTTCCGATCACCGAGAAGACATAGATCGACATGAAGACCAGCAAGGACCACAGGCCAATCGTACTCGCCGCAGCAATCGCAACCAGCGCATAGCCCATATTACTGATTGAGGAATAAGCCATCAGGCGTTTGATATTCTGTTGAGTCAGCGCCCCAAAAGCACCAATGCCCATCGACAATACGGCCAGGATCCAGACCACGTCGCGCCATTGATCGACCATCCCGCCAAACGGTTCCATCAGAACCCGGGCGAGGAGAACGATCGCGGCAAATTTCGGGGCTGTCGCGAAGAAGGCTGTTACCGGTGTCGGCGCACCTTCATAAACGTCCGGCGTCCACATGTGGAAGGGCGCTGCCGAAATTTTGAAAGCCAGACCACAGATCACAAACACCATGCCGACAATGGCACCCACATTATATTCACCCGACACGGCGATCGCGATATCAGCAAAGCCGGTTGAGCCTGTGAAACCGTAGATCAGCGATGCGCCATACAGCAGCAGACCGGATGAGAGAGCGCCCAGAACGAAATATTTCAGGCCGGCTTCGGAGGCCCGAAGGCTGTCGCGGTTGAATGCAGCCAGCACGTACAGCGCCAAAGATTGCAGCTCGACACCCATATACATGGAGATCAGATCATTGGCCGACACCATCATCGCCATACCGGTCACGGCCAGCACTAACAGGATCTGGTATTCAAACTTCGCCAGACGTTCAGATTCCAGATAAGGCATCGCCAAAAGCAGGGCCAGCGCCGCCGAAGTCCCGATCACGACCTTGGCAAATACAGCCATCGGATCGACAACAAAGGCACCATCGAACACCAGACCACCATCGCCGGTCAGAAAGAGTGCTGCCAGCGCCGCGGCGATCAGCAGACCTATCGATAACATTGAGATCAGACGATTGGCACCCTGCCCCTTGGTGAAAACACCCAGCATCAATAATGCCATCGCACCACCGGCCAGCAGCATTTCTGGTGCCAGCAGGAAGATGTTCTCGATTGGATTGGCCGTATTCATGGCGCGTCTCTCTTACTGAGCTGTGGCGGACAGGGCCGCATTGTATTGATTGATCAGGGCATCTACCGACGAAGCTGTCACATCTGTGATCAACGTCGAGAACAGGCCCAGTACCAGCGTACCGATTGCCAGGGAGACCAGGATGAAAATTTCAGTCCAGTTCAGATCGACGATGGTTTCCAGCTTCGGGTTTGTCATCTCACCGAAGACCACATCGCGATACACAGTCAGCATGTAAACGGCCGACAGGATCACGCCGGTTGTACCGAAGAAGGCAATCCAAGGATTGACCTGGAAGGCACCGACCAGTGTCATGATTTCGCCGATGAAGCCGGACGTCCCCGGCAGACCGACATTGGCCATCGCAAACAGGGCAAACAACGCCGCATACACTGGCATCCGGTGAACCAGACCCCCGTAAAAAGCGATTTCGCGTGTGTGCATACGATCATAGATCACACCGACACATAAGAAGAGCGCACTTGAGATCACTCCGTGCGAGATCATCTGATAGATCGCACCCTGCACGCCGTATTCGTTCATCGTGAACAAACCCATGGTCACAAAGCCCATATGGGCGACAGAGGAATAGGCGATCAGCTTCTTGATGTCGGTTTGCCGGAACGCAATGAGTGACGTCACGATGATCCCGATCACCGACAAGGTGTAGACCAATGGCGCAAAATACAGGCTCGCATCAGGGAACATCGGCAACAAGAAGCGCAGGAAGCCATAGCCGCCCATCTTCAAGAGCACACCGGCCAGGATCACAGAACCCGCCGTTGGCGCCTGCACGTGTGCATCAGGTAGCCAAGTATGCACCGGCCACATCGGCATCTTCACCGCAAAGGAAGCAAAGAACGCCAACCACAGCCAGGTCTGCGCATCCCGACCAAATTCGGTCTGCAGCAGGACAGTGATATCTGTCGTTCCGGTTTCCTGGAACATGAAGATCATTGCGATCAACATCAACACCGAGCCCAGCAAGGTGTAGAGGAAGAATTTCATCGCCGCATAAATACGGTTGGCTCCACCCCAGACACCGATCATCAGAAACATCGGGATCAGGCCACCTTCAAAGAAGATGTAGAACATCACCAGATCGAGCGAGGTGAACACGCCGATCATCATCGTTTCCAACAACAGGAAGGCGATCATGTAGTCGGCGACGCGTTTCTTGATTGCGCCCGAAGCCAAAATACAGATCGGCATCAGGGCCGCGGTCAGCACGACAAACAGGATCGAAATCCCGTCCACGCCCATGCGATAGCCCAGACCGATACTTTCCAGCCAGGTCACTTCATGGACAAACTGGAAGCCGGGATTGGAGCTGTCGAAATCAGCGAGCATGAACAGCGCACCAATCAGCGTAACCACGGTCGTCGCCAGAGCCACATGCCGCGAATTGCGGTCGATCAATTCCTGATCATCCGCCCGGGATGTGAAACGGAAAATCGCCAGGATTAATGCACCGATCGTCGGTGCAAATGTCAGGATCGACAGAGCGCCTTCTTGTCCAAACATTCTATTGGCCTCCAGCGCCGGCGACGATCCAGAGCGTGAGCCCCACAACACCGATCAGCATGACAAATGCATAGTGATAAAGATAACCGGACTGCGCCTTGGCCACCCGGCGGGCGGTCGCCATTGTCGATGCGGCGAGACCATTGGGGCCCAGACCATCGACAATCTTGACGTCGACAATTTTCCACAACAGATCACCCAGCCCGCGCGCACCGCGCACGAAGATCAGATGATAGGCCTCGTCGAAATACCATTTATTGTACAACACGCTCCAGACCGGACCGCGCTTGGCCGCGATACGCGCGCCAATGCCTTCCTTGGTGATGTAGAACCACCAGGCTCCGATAAAGCCAAACAATGTGGCAAAGAACGGTGCCAGGATCACCCAGGTAGGAACATCGTGATGTCCACCGCCATGATCGCCAGCAGCGGCATCGCCATGGTCGTCCACCGCAGCGCCGTGGTCGTCCGCTGGCGCAGCATGCGTCTCTACAGCATCATGATGATCATCAGCACCTTCGCCATGGTCACCTTCTTCGTGGTCACCTTCTCCGTGGTCCCCGGCCGCGTAATCGCCCTCAACTTGCTCAAAGCCAACGATCGAGTCGGACCAGAAATTTGAAGCGCCATTGCCGATAAACGTGCCCTTAAACACTGGGCCAGCGAGGATTGCGCCCGCCGCCAGTAGAACTAGCGGGATCATCATTACGCGCGGTGATTCATGCACATGTTCAAAGACGTGCTTTTCTCCACGGAATTTGCCGTGGAAGGTCATGAAGATCAGACGCCAGGAATAGAAGCTGGTCAGCAGAGCCGCGGTGACACCAATCCAGAAGGCAAACAGTCCAAAGGACTTGCCCGCTTCGCCGGCGATAAAGGCGCCCTCGATGATGGCATCCTTGGAATAGAAGCCCGACAGGCCAATATCCGGCAGGAAGCCCATACTCCAGCCCAGCATGGCAAACGGGAAGCCAACACCAGTCAGAGCGATGGTACCAATCAACATCATGATCCAGGTGCCTGGCATCATCTTGTACAGGCCGCCCATCTTGCGCATGTCCTGTTCGTCAGACATGCCGTGAATGACCGAACCGGATCCAAGGAACAGCAAGGCTTTGAAGAAGGCATGCGTGAACAGATGGAAAATCGCCGCACCGTAAAGGCCCAGCCCCGCCGCGAAGAACATGTAGCCCAGCTGTGAACAGGTTGAATAAGCAATTACGCGCTTGATATCGTTTTGGGCCAAGCCAACAGTCGCCGCAAACAGCGCCGTCGTGCCGCCAATAACGGTGACGAAGGCCGATGTCATCGGTGCCATCTCAAACAGCGGCGAACAGCGCACCACCAGGAAGACACCCGCCGTCACCATCGTCGCCGCGTGGATCAGGGCCGACACGGGTGTCGGGCCCTCCATCGCATCGGGCAGCCAGACATGCAGAAAGAATTGCGCCGATTTGCCCATCGCACCGATGAACAACAGGAAGCAGATCAGCTCGATCGCATTGAATTCCATGCCGATAAAGCTAAGCGTCGTATCCGCATTATCACCCGCAAGGGCAAACACATCGCCGAAATTGACCGAGCCAAACACCATAAACAAAGCCATGATGCCGAGCGCCAGACCGAAATCGCCGACGCGATTGGTCACAAACGCCTTGATCGCCGCATTATTGGCCGACTTCTTCTTGTACCAAAAGCCGATCAGCAGATAGGACGCGAGGCCCACACCTTCCCAGCCAAAGAACAGCTGCAGGAAATTATCGGCTGTGACCAGCGCCAGCATGGTGAAGGTAAACAGCGATAGATAGGCAAAGAAGCGCGCCCGGTGCGGATCGTGAGACATATAGCCCCAGGAATACACGTGCACGAGCGATGACACGCTGGTCACTACAACCAGCATCACGGCCGACAATGTGTCCAGTTTGATGGCCCAGCCAGCCTGGAAGTCACCGACATTGATCCAGGTGCCCAGATCAATCGTGCGCACATGGCCGCCAAAGGCCACATCCGGGAAGACGACAAACATCGACAGCAGAGCCGACAGGATAACAAATCCCGTCGTGACAATCTGTGCCGGACGATGACCGATGATATTGCCGAAAAAGCCGGCAAACGCCGCAGCAAACAAAGGTCCGAAGACGATGAGTATCGGTGCCATGACCAATCAGCCCTTCATCATGTTGACGTCCTCAACCGCGATATTCCCGCGGTTTCGGAAGTAGACGACAAGGATGGCGAGACCAACGGCGGCCTCGGCCGCAGCGACGGTCAGCACGAACATGGCAAACACCTGGCCCACCAGGTCTTCACCAAAGCTGGAAAAGGCCACCAGATTGATATTGACCGACAGCAAGATCAGCTCGATCGACATCAGGATGATGATGACATTCTTACGGTTCACGAAGATACCGAAGACGCCAATGGTGAACATTATGCCCGCAACAGCGAGGTAATGCCCCAGACCGATCTCCATCATTCGCCAATCCCCTGACCCGGTTTAATATCAATGAGTTCAACGGCGTCCTCGGCCCGGCGTTGCACCTGGTCGGCCACATTCTGGCGACGCACATGCGGCTTGTGGCGAAGGGTGAGCACGATGGCCCCAATCATGGCGACCAGCAGAACAAGTCCGGCAGCCTGGAAGAAATAAATGTAATCGTCATACAGGAGCGTTCCGAGCGCCTCGACATTGCTCAGACCGTCCGGGGTGACCGCCGCCCGTAAAGCCGCAGCC
Organism: Maricaulis sp.; assembly: GCA_029251785.1. Taxonomy (GTDB): domain Bacteria; phylum Pseudomonadota; class Alphaproteobacteria; order Caulobacterales; family Maricaulaceae; genus Maricaulis. The sequence goes on from JAQXCQ010000123.1 coordinate 14,581, forward strand.
TGTGGTGCGCTCTCCCAGGTCAGGCCGATCATCAGCAACTCAACAGCCAGCACCACTGCGACCAGAGCGCCCAGCGGAATATTTTCCGCGAAGCCCGCGCTGAGCTCGGCAAAATCCACGTCCAGCATCATGACGACAAACAGGAACAACACCGCCACCGCGCCCACATAGACAACGATCAGCAGCATGGCGAGAAACTCTGCCCCGAGCAGGACAAATAGTCCCGCAGCCGAGATGAAGCTCAGGATCAGGAACATGACCGAACGAACGGGACTGCGAGCGATCACGACCATCAAGGCCGACAAAATCGCTACTCCTGAAAAGGCCCAAAAGGCCAGTGATGCGAGCATGATGCCCTCTTCCATTCTCTTGTCGTCAACAAGCCCACCGCATCAGCGGTAAGGCGCGTCCAGTTCCAGATTCTTGGCAATTTCCCGTTCCCAGCGATCGCCGTTCTCGAGCAGTTTTGCCTTGTCGTAAAAAAGTTCTTCGCGGGTCTCGGTCGCGAATTCGAAATTCGGCCCTTCCACGATCGCATCTACCGGGCAGGCTTCCTGACAGAAACCGCAATAGATGCACTTGGTCATGTCGATGTCGTAGCGCGTGGTGCGGCGTGAGCCGTCCTCGCGCGGTTCGGCCTCAATCGTGATCGCCTGCGACGGGCAAATCGCCTCGCACAATTTGCAGGCAATGCAGCGTTCTTCGCCATTGTCATAGCGGCGCAAGGCGTGCTGACCACGAAAACGCGGGCTCAGCGGGCCCTTCTCAAACGGATAGTTCAAGGTGGCTTTCTTGCGGAAGAAATAGCGCATGCCGAGCACAAAGGCTGACAGGAAATCTATCAGAAGTGCGCCGCGGAAGAATTGTTCAAGACGTCCCATAGCGATCACCCCAGACCGTAGACAATGTAAGCGCCGACAAGGGCGACAGCGCCCAGCGATGTCGGCAGGAAGATCTTCCAACCCAGACGCATCAGCTGGTCATAGCGATAGCGCGGCACCAGAGCCTTCACCATCGCGAACATGAAGAAGAAGAAGACCACCTTGCCGGCAAACCAGCCAAAGTTCCAAAGGCTGGATGCCCAGACAGGCCAGTCCGCCAGGCCGATCATCGCGTCGGGAATCGGTGAGTTCCAGCCGCCAAAGAACAGGATGGTGATCATCGCACACATCAAAACGATGTTGAGATATTCGCCGATCATGAACAGCAGATAAGGCGTGGAGGAATATTCAACCTGATAACCGGCGACCAGTTCGGACTCAGCCTCGGGCAGGTCAAATGGCGGGCGGTTGGTCTCGGCCAGCGCCGAAATGAAGAACATGACCGTCATCGGGATCATCACGATGAACATCGGCCAGCCATTGGCCAGCGTGTGCAGGGCCAGGAAGTTCCAGTTCCAGAACCAGCCGCCCTGTGCTTCCACGATTGTTGTCAAATTCATTGAGCCGGCAAACAACAAGACAGTGACAATGATGAAGCCAATCGAGACTTCATAAGACACCATCTGCGCCGCCGAGCGGAGCGCGCCCAGGAAGGGATATTTCGAGTTGGAGGCCCAGCCACCAATGATGATGCCGTAAACACCCAGCGAACTCATCGCAAACAGATACAGCAAGCCGACATTGAGATCCGCAATCACCCAACCCGGTGCCACAGGCACAACCACCCAGGTGACAAAGGCGAGGATCAGCGTAATCAGTGGCGCGATCAGATATAGCGACCGGTCAACGCCCGCCGGGATCACCACTTCCTTGAAGACGAATTTTAAAAAGTCGGCAAAGCTCTGCAACAGGCCAAACGCCCCGACCACATTGGGGCCCTTGCGCATCTGTACCGCCGCCCAGACCTTGCGGTCCATCAATAGCAGGAAGGCCAGCGAGATCAGCAACACCACCACGAAGGCGAGGATTTGACCCAGAGTGGCCATCGTGCCCCAGAACGGGCCCCATTGCTCGATGAAATGACTCATCTCTTCACTCCGCCTCAGGCAGGCCGGTGACCAGCCCTGTTGCTTCAACGCCGGCAATTGCACAGCGCTCATCGTCTGCGCCGCTGGCACCGGATACGCCGACACCACCGATCAAAACATTGTCAGTTGTACGAATAGGAACGCCACCGCGCAGCGTAGACAGGCTGGGCGCGTGATAGATCGCGGGATTCCCCGCGGCAAGCGCGCCGATCTGTGCGCTGGAATATCCGATCCCGGCAGCACTTGTGCCCTTCCACTCTGCAATGGCGATCGAGGCCAGTGGGGCCTCATCCATGCGAAGGAAGGCTTTCAGATCACCGCCCTGGTCAAAGACCGCGATCACCAGAGCCATATCGCGCTCAACCGCCCACGCTTCACAGGCCGCCACTATCAACGACGCCGAAGACGCGTTGAGCACCGGACGGGGCTCCTGGGCAGACGTTGAAGTCGCCAAAACGGAAATCGCCAGTGCAGCCGCACCAAATATGGATCGCATCATCATCCGGTCTACTCCGCTGCGGCCTTGGCCGGGTCGCTGTTCAGGGCGGAGCATTCCGCCATGGTCTGCGAGGCCCGGGCAATCGGGTTGGTGAAATAGAAGTTGGATACTGGTGAGGTCAGGTCAGACCCGGCGACCTTGCCCGCCTGACCGATGGACTTCACATCAAAATCAGCCGCCGTCGACGCGCCTGGCGCATTGTCGATGCCAGCCACAACAGGGTAATCCTCAAACATCTTCTCGCGAAGTTCTGCCAGATTGTCATAAGGCAGTGTTTTGCCGAGGTGATCAGACAGAGCGCGGAAAATCGCCCAGTCTTCCTTGGCATCGCCCTTCGGGAAGACCGCCCGGAAGCCCAGCTGTGCGCGGCCTTCGGTGTTGACGTAAATGCCGTCTTTTTCCGAAAACGCTGCGCCCGGCAGGATCAGATCGGCGCGGTGAGCACCGTTATCGCCGTGGCTGCCGATATAAATGACGAAGGCATCACCAAAGCTGGACATGTCCAGCTCGTCAGCGCCCATCAGGACGATCGTGTCCATCTTGGTCGACTGCATGCCCGCCACATCATGACCGCCCTCACCCGGCACAAAGCCGAGATCGAGACCGGCAACGCGGCTCGCCGCCGTGTGCAAGACTGAGAAACCATTCCAGTCAGCGCTGACGGCACCGACAGCATCGGCCAGCTCACCCGCCGCACGAAGCACCTGACGGCCATCCGCGCCGGTCAGCGCGCCTGCACCGAGCAGGATGAGCGGACGCTTGGCGTCTTTGAGTGTCTTGATAAAGCCGGAACGCTTCTTGGCCAGACCGGCCAGATCAGCGCTTGATGTGCCGACATGTTCGTAATCATAGGTCAGATCAGCGGCTTCGCCGATCACGCCGACCTGGGTGTCATTGTTGAGCCAGGTCTTGCGGATCCGCGTATTGACCATCGAGGCTTCAAAGCGTGGATTGGAGCCGATGATCAGGATCGCATCCGCGTCCTCAATGCCAGCAATCGTCGCGTTGAACAGATGTTCCTCACGCGCGCCGCCGCCCAGCTTCACACCATCCTGACGACAATCGTAGGAGGCCACGCCCAGCGCATCAAACAGATCCTTGGCGGCCTTCATCTCCTCGGCAGAGCAGAGGTCACCGGCGATCGCGCCAATCTTGGAGGCATCGCCAGACAATTTGTCGGCGGCTACTTGCAGGGCCTCGGTCCAACCAACTTTGCGCAGCTGGCCATTCTCGCGAACATAGGGCGTGTCCAGACGCTGACGGCCCAGACCTTCCCAGGCCAGACGTGTCTTGTCGGAAATCCATTCCTCATTGGTGCCTTCATGCACACAAGGCTGGATGCGCAGAACAGACGGGCCACGCGCATCAACGCGAATGCTGGAACCCACGGCATCCATCACATCGATCGATTCCGTCTTCTTCAGCTCCCAGGGCCGCGCATTATACGCGTAAGGCGCATTGGTCAGCGCACCGACAGGGCACAGATCAATCACATTGCCCGACAGCTCTGAATTCATCGAAGCTTCGAGATATGTTGTGATTTCAGCATCTTCACCGCGCGAGATCATGCCAATCTCGGGCACGCCCGCCACTTCGGTGATGAAGCGCACACAGCGCGTACACTGGATACAGCGGGTCATCTCGGTCTTGACGATCGGACCCATATTCTTGTTTTCAACGGCGCGCTTATTCTCTGGGTAGCGCGAGCCGGTGCGGCCATAGGCCTGCGCCTGGTCCTGCAAATCACACTCACCGCCCTGGTCACAGATCGGGCAATCGAGCGGGTGATTGATGAGCAAAAACTCCATCACCCCCTCGCGCGCCTTTTTGACCATCGGAGACAGCGTATTCATCGCCGGCGGCTCACCATTCGGCCCGCCACGCATGTCCTTGACCTGCATCGCACAGGACGCAGCCGGTTTCGGCGCACCCACAAGCTCAACCAGACACATCCGGCAATTGCCCGCTACGGACAAACGCTCGTGATAGCAAAACCGCGGAATTTCGCGCCCGGCCTCTTCAGCCGCCTGCAACAGCGTATAGGAATTCGGTACATCGATTTCCTGACCGTC
>JAQXCQ010000137.1 GCA_029251785.1 Maricaulis sp.
TACGATTCTTGCGAAAAGCGATGAAACGATATGGCAATCCGCAAGTCGTGGTGACGGATCGACTGGGATCATACAAAGCAGCGATGAAAATGATCGGCAATGCCGGCCGCCAGGAGACCGGGCGCTGGCTCAACAACCGAGCCGAAAACTCCCACCTTCCGTTCCGGCGAAAGGAACGGGTTATGGGCAAGTTTCGTAGTTTCGAAACGCTCCAGAAGTTCGTTTCAGCCCAATCTTCAATCCACAATCATTTCAGCCATCAACCCCACCTAAATCGGCGCGAGGTCTTCAAAGAAAACCGCATCCAAGCCCTGGTCGAGTGGCGCCAACTTACCGCCTGAATTTGGCGATCATCCCGTCTTCCGAGACCGTTTCGCTTTTGTCTGACACCACCCTCCGGGGAGCTGTCTGAGTTCATCACTGATCAGCGTATGAGCCATATACGCGGCGCGCCCTTCCATCCCCAAACACAGGGCAAAATCGAGCGCTGGCACCAGACCATGAAGAACCGCATCTTGTTAGAAAACTACTATCTGCCGGGTCAGCTCGAGCAACAAATCAAGACCTTCGTTGAGCATTATAATCACCGTCGCTACCACGAGAGCCTCTCCAACGTCACGCCTGCAGACGTCTACTTCGGGCGGGATAAATCAATCTTGAGAGAAAGGAGAAGGATCAAGCACCAGACCATGAAACAGCGCCGCTTGCATCATCAAAGGCAAGCTGCATAATCAACCACACAAAGAACCAGAGCCTCCAATAACTCAAACGCTCAAGTGTTCCATTTTATCTGACGACGGACATGGTGTTGCCATGAAAGCAACTGACGAAATACGACGATCTTTGCCCGACGAAGTTGGGCAGGTGTCGATATTTCCCATTACCCAAGCAACAACGGCCACGTTTGCCGACCTGTACTTTCGCCTGACGTTCTTTTTTTTCATTCAGCGCGGTGAGAAACACGTAGAAACACCCACACAGGGCGAGATGCTGGGTCGTGAAGGCGATCTGATGATATTCCCGCCCGGTGCTATGGTGACGATGGTCAACCGCCCAGTTTTAGATGACGCCTACCGCGCACTTGGGGTGTGTTTCTCGCATGATCTCATCGATGCCGTTTTTGCTGATACACCTATGCCGCGGAACGCAACTGATATGCGGGTCGTGAGGTCAGGCCCGCAAAAACCCAATGCGATCTTGTCCTTGATCCAAGAGAATTTGGCAAATGAAGATCTTCCCGAAGTTATTCGTCAGCACCGTTTGATCGAGCCGCTCATCTGGTTGCGAGACCAAGGCGTCATTTTGCCTTCAACACTCGAAGAGCAACCTATCAGCAAAGTGAGGCGTTTGATCGAGACGGACCTGAGCCATCCCTGGATGGCAGATGAGGTGGCCGGGCATTTCGCCATGAGCGAAGCCACCATGCGGCGGTGGCTTGCAAAAACGGGGCAGGGATTTGCAAAGATCCTGTTGCATACGCGGCTGGAGCACGGATTGAGCTTGCTTCAGACAACAGATGATCCGATTTCCGCAATCGCTTTGGATTGCGGGTTTAAAACGCCGTCTCATTTTTCAGACGCCTTTCGAAAAAGATTCGAAATTAAACCAAAAGACATCCGCTTGGCGGCGGATTGAGCGAAATTCGATAGTTCTTGCGTGGCATTCGGAAGCGGCAGTCGGGGTTAATGGCTAAGTTCGTGTCATCAAAAACGAACCTCCCTGAAAGGACTTCAACATGACACGTACGTCATTCTTCGCCTCCCTGATGGTTGCCACCACTCTGGCTGCTCCGGTTGCCGCCGAAGGGTTCCAACTCACCAGCCCCGACATCGCAGAAGGTCAGCAACTTAACGCCGCACAAGTGTTCCAAGGCTTTGGGTGCGAAGGCGATAACCTAGCACCGACACTTGTATGGTCCGGCGCGCCGGAAGGCACCGAAAGCTTTGCGGTCACAGTTTATGACCCTGATGCACCGACAGGCTCTGGCTGGTGGCACTGGTTCGCGTTCAACATCCCTGCGGATGTGAGCGAACTGTCCGGTGGAGAGGCCATCAATGGTGTCGAGCTAACCAACGACTACGGTGCAGTTGGTTTCGGCGGCGCGTGCCCTCCTCCCGGTGAAGTCCACCGCTACAACTTCACTGTACATGCGTTGGGAACAACTCTGGAATTGGACAACTCTGTCAGCAATGCGCTTGCCGGCTACATGGTCAATGCAAACAGCTTGGCTTCTTCTACCATCACAGCAGTCTACAACCGCTAAAAAGCTGCGCCCCGTGCCATCGGGGTGCCCCACACGCATAAAGGATTATTCCCATGAAACTTCTCGTTGACGGCGTCGCAAACAACGCTCCGATCTCGCCAAAATTCGCCTTTGGCAATATCCCAGCCGAAGGGCGCTTTGAACTCTCGCAGAACATCAATCCTGCGGTCGCATGGAGCGACGCGCCAGCCGGCACAAAATCCTTTGCGATCATCGTGCACGATCCCGATGTCCCGTCCTCTGGCGAAGACGTGAACCAAGAAGGCAACGAGATCCCTGCGGACTTGCCACGTGTCGACTTCTTTCATTGGGTTTTGGTGAATATACCCGCAGATGTATCCGAAATCGCAGAAGGAGTAGACAGTTCTGGCGTCACCCCAGCCGGCAAGGAGCCAGGTCAGCAACAGTATGGGCTGACCGGGATCAACAGCTATACGGATTGGTTTGCCGGTGACGCTGATATGGGTGGCGACTACGGTGGTTATGATGGGCCATGCCCGCCATGGAATGACAGTATGATGCACCATTACCACTTCACGGTTTATGCATTGGATGTCGAAACGTTTGACCTTGATGGGGCTTTCACCGGCGCTGAGGCTTTGGCAGCTATGGAAGGTCATGTGCTGGATCAGGCGTCTCAAATCGGGACCTATAGTATGAATCCGTCTGTACGCGACGCTGCCTAAACCAAAGACTTTGCCGCACCCATCTCAAGTCTTGAGGTGGGTGCGGCAACATGTGTCCCCCGTCAGCGCCTATGGGACACATCTGAGGGTACTGTCAGATTAAACTGCCCATTATCGTGTTAGCCAATATTTTTGGCGGATGAGCAACCCATTTCGATACTTCAAAACATCTCCTGAGGTCCTTCGCCTGGCGGTGATGATGTATATCCGCTTCCCGCTCTCGCTTCGGAACGTCGAGGACCTGCTCCACGAG
>JAQXCQ010000093.1 GCA_029251785.1 Maricaulis sp.
ATCCGGTTAATGCGCTGATTGCCCGCAAGACACTCGAGCGCCTTGGTGCGCAAGTCACGGTCGCGGATTCCGGGCCCCGCGCAATTCAGACGCTCGAGACGGAACAATTTGATGCGGCCCTGCTGGACCAGAGAATGCCAGGCATGGACGGGAAGAATGTGGCTGAGCTGGCGCGATTGTCGGGCGTCGATATTCCGCTGATCGCTTTGACCGCCAATACCAGCGAAGCTGACCGTCAGCGCTGTCTGGAAGCGGGTATGGACGAGTTTCTAAGCAAACCCGTCGACCCGGATCTCCTGGTCGATACCCTGCTGCGCTTGTGCGGCCCGGAAAAACAGGCCAGCATCGCGTAGGGTATACAACCCTCATCCGCCAATTTCTATAAATTCATTGTATTTGAAAGCATCACGATGCCAGATTCCGAAACAGCGAAGAGTTCAACATTTTCGAACCTGGCCAAGGTTGGCAGCGACCGTTCATTGCTCGCAATGCTTTTGTTGGGATTGGCCGCAGGGCTTCCCTATGCGGTTCTGGTTGGGACCATGAACGCTTGGTTCACCAAGACAGAGGTGGATGTCTCGACGATTGGGGTGTTGTCGCTTATCGGCCTAGCGTATTCGTTCAAATTCATTTGGTCGCCAGCACTGCACAGATCCAAAGCGCCAATCATAGGTGGAATGGGAAACCGACGAAGCTGGATGCTGTTATTCCAGTTTGTTATCATGATTTCCATCGGGTTTCTGGCGGTGTCCGACCCAGTTAGCCAACTTCCAACTATTGCAGTTATTGCTTTGTGCGGAGTAGTTGCGTCCGCCAGCCAAGATATCGTCATTGACGCGTGGCGCATCGAAATCGCCAGAGATGATACGCATCTCAACGTGCTCTCTGGCCTATATCAACTTGGCTATAGAGTGGCTGGATTTATTGGCGGCTTTTTGGCCCTCCTATTGGCCGATAGGTTTGGATGGGAAATTACCTTTGGGTTTCTAGCGTTAATGATGCTGCTAGGGTTTTTTGGTGTCGCCCTGGCACGAGAGCCTGAAGTTGCTCAAAACGACCAAAACACATCGATCTCGTTAGGTCGGAACGTCCAATCCCAAACACGATATATGGCTTTAGGAGTCGTCTTGATTGGGTGGGTCTGGTCACTATTTATGCTCGGTGATTTCCTCTCAGACACCCTTCTTTCCGAAACACCGCCGAATGCGCGCGACTTTATTCGAGGAACCGGCCCTTGGATTGTTTTCGCAACTGTGATTTCTCCAGCAATTATTGCCGCCTGGTTGAATTGGAAAAATCGAGCCGCTGATAGCGTTTATATTGCTCCATCGAGCACAATTGGGCGAACAGCTGACACCTTGCACCGATTTATACTCGAGCCGATGATGGATATAATCGGACGGCTGGGGTGGGCGGCCCCTCTAATCTTGCTGCTCATATTGTCTTATCGGTTTACTGATCTTGTTTGGGGGTCGCTCGCCTACGTTTTCTACCTTGGGGTAAATTATGGAGCGATGGGGTACACTCTCGCGGAGGTGGGTGTCGCATCAAAATTCGTTGGTGTGATTATGACCATCGTTGGGGTCGGGTTTGGGGGTTTGGCGATCAAGCAATTCGGCCGGATGCCCTGTCTAATCGCCGGTGCTGTGTTGGCGGCAGCGACAAATATGTTGTTCTGGGACCTAACTACCGGCGCGCGGTTCGTTGATGGCTTTCTTAGCTTTACTCATCTTTATGGGTTCATGGCCTTTTTTGGGGTGGGTGAGCGATTAGCCTGGTTAGTTGCTGCCATCGCGGGCGAAAACATCGCCGTTGGCTTTGCTAGCGTGGTTTTTGTCGCCTATCTTTCTTCGATCGTGAATCCCAAATATGCCGCCGTCCAATATGCGCTTTTAGCTTCCCTGACTATGTTGGTCGGGACATTGGGCCGAGCGGCATTAGGAGAAATGATAGAGACACAGGGTTTCGCCTACGTCTTTATTTTAACGACACTTTTGGGCCTGATTGCTGTCGCAGCATCGATAGCTGAGGCGGTGCGAACCCGGATCGCAAACAAGCCAGGAACCGAATCCAAACCGGCGGAAACCTGACGCTTAGCCCGCCTCGTGTTTTTCGACTTCGTGTTTTTCCGGGTCGTAGGCCGCGAGGGCGGCCAGGGTCGTAATGTCACTGACCGACGCGCCGAGGCGGGCGATTTGGACGGGGAGCTCAAAGCCTAGAAGCATTGGCCCCAGCACCGTCGCACCTCCACTGACGCGCAA
>JAQXCQ010000211.1 GCA_029251785.1 Maricaulis sp.
CGGGCATCTCGCGCTTCGGTCTGGGCTGCGCGCGCCTGTGTGAGTTGATCCCGGGCCGCAGCGATTTCTGGAGCTCTGGCCCCGGCCAGCGCATCATCAAATCGAGCGGTGGCAGCTTCCAGATGGGCCCGCGCAGCACCCAAATCGTTGAGCTGTCGGGTGTCGTCCAGGCGCACCAACATCGCGCCGGCGACGATTAACCCGCCCTCAATAGCGCCAGTCTCGACAATGCGGCCGGATGTGTCGGGTGCGATCGAGATGAAATCACCCTCCGCATAGCCGTGCAGGGCCGTATCGGCCGGTTCGGTACAGCCGGTGATCAACACGGCGATTGCCGTCAGGAACAGATGCGGCTTCATGACGGGTTCTCCCGGGGTGATGGTTCTGTGATCAGCAGGCCGTTCAGCACAACATCGCTTATGTCGTCTGCCAGTTGGGTGGGGTCGAGCCGGGGGTCGTCCGGTAGGGCGAAAACAACGGTCAGCATTAATTGCGCGATCGCGGGTCCAGCGATGCATCTCATGGCAACTTCGCGATCAATATGTCGAAACTTGCCACGTGCGATGCCGGCTTCGATCAACACACCAATCGCTGCCTTGCCAATATCGATCACATGTTCCCGATAGTAGCGCGCCAGCTTCGCATTGCGGCCCGCCTCGGCGAAGACGATGCGCGGGGCGGCATTAATGGACGGATTGGCAATCGCCGTGAACATTGCCCGCAGCAAATTTCGATAGGTGTCCACCGGATCAACCGCGGCGAATTGCTCCACGATTTTAGCCGTATTGCGCGCCAATTCTCCAACCGAGCGTTCGATCAGCGCCTCAAGGATGGCGTCTTTGGATTTGAAATACAGATACACCGCGCCCTTGGAGAGGCCAGCCCGATTGGCGACCGTCTCCATCCTGGCGGCTGAGAATCCTTCCTCGCTGAAGACGGCCAGTGCGGCATCGAGAATTTCACCGGAACGGGCTTCCGGACGGCGGCGGTGGGAGAGGGGCTTTGTCATGGTTTATATATAACTGACCGGTCAGTCAGTAAAAAGCCTGTATTGAAACCGGATGACTGCCCACAATTTCTGCCATGGCGCCAGCTCTCCGTCCGCGTGCAGTTTGCCGAGAGACTCGCAACCAGATGCTCGAATTGACTCGTGATCGGGACGGGGTGGGCCCGCAAGGTTGAAAAGTTATCCACAGGCGGTATTCGAACGGTGGACAGCTCTTCACGGCAAATTCTCCACAAAACGCCGCAAATGCTGACGGGAGACAGCCGCACGAATGCGGCTTGACTGCCGCCCATCTGTCTCCCGTTTGCTCGGCCCTATCACCTGGACGCATCCGTCGACACTGGGGAGGTGTGACAGGAACGGTGTAGAACCGGACGATGTGTTAGGTGGTCTGATCGTCCCAAACGGTTCTACGCCGAGACCCGGATTGGCCACGTTTGACCTTCCAGCGTTTCAGCAATCCGTCCCTGGGATGCACATACATCTGCCCCGGACGCGGTTCGAAACGCATCCAGAACCGGTTGCCCCAAACCCACTCACCGGTACGCCCGATGACCGGCTGAAGGACAAAATCGCCCAAATGCTCCAACACATGTTGCTGCACAACATTGCCCGGAGACAGATTGGCGCAGATGTCCGAATACACCTTGTTCCACGGTCGCCCGACCTGCTTGCCCAGATAGCGTTTGAGCGGGGCCA
>JAQXCQ010000221.1 GCA_029251785.1 Maricaulis sp.
ACGAACCCCACACTGCCATGGCCGCGGGCACGGATTCGAGCGCAGCGGAAACAAACAAGAAGTGGTGCGGGCGGCCGGACTTGAACCGGCAAGGGCTTGCGCCCGACAGATTTTAAGTCTGCTGTGTATACCAATTCCACCACGCCCGCGGGGAGTTGATCGGCGCGATCCTACACGGCTCGCGCGCGCTTTCCAGTGATCAGATCAGCCACGCAGCCATTCGCCTGCATCATCAAGCACGCCGCCCTGTGTCAGCACGGCTCGCAGACTGTCCAACGCCGTCCCGTGGCGCTTCCAGCGACCGATAGAGGAGGAATACAGAGGCTGGCGCACTTGCACGGAGCTGGCGGTGGCGACGGCACCCGTCTGATTGTGAAAATCAAGGCAGGCCTCCTGCCAGTCCAGACCACAATGCGAGAGCAATCGACGTGTTTCGCCTTCCTGGTCGGCAATCACGTCCTCATAGCAAATTTCCATATAGCGATCCGCCGGCAAGCTGGCGCGCCAATGGGCACAGAGTTGGTCAAACAGCAGGTAATAGCGGCCACAATCGTCCAGATCATAGGCGTAATTATAATAGGAAAAACTGGTGGCGAAGAGCTGGCGGTAATTGCTGAGACACGCATCCATCGGATGGCGACGCACACAGACAATGCGCGCATTGGGCAGAGCCTTCAGGATCAGTCCGGCATACAGGATATTGAGCGGCATTTTGTCGACAAAGCGCGGAGCGTCACCAAACAAGTGTGCGGCACTATCCTCATACGCCTTTCCCAGTGACGTCATGTCAGCCGACCCCGCAGCTCTGAGCGTTGGAGCGTCCATAACCAGATTGCCCGGCGTCCCGGTCATCTGCTTGCACAAGGTGGAAAAATTCGCGAGCTCGCCGACCGAGTCGACATCGCTGTGACTTGATAGGATCCGCTCGACCAGCGTTGTTCCGGTCCGCGGCAAGCCGACGACGAAAATGGGACGTTCGCTGGAATATCCGGCCGCGCCCTCCCCTGGCGTCTGCTTGGCCGCCTCAAACACCGCTTCATCTGCAGCGCTTTTATAGTCGAGGGACATCTGACGCGCAGCTTTCGCCCGGCCCAGCCATTCAAGTGAAGCCGTATGATCGCCAAGGTCTTCGCACGTTTTGGCCAGAGCATGCCCCAGATGCAACCGGCGATCTTCATCTGTCCCACTCTGGTCAAACGCCTGTGAAAGCGTATCGATTTGTTCGTTTTCTACCGTCTGCTTTTCCAGAGAAATCAACGCAGACCACGCCTTGTACAAACCGGGGTCTAGCGCGATTGCCCGTCGATAGGCCTGCTTCGCGCCGTCGAAATTTCCGGCAAATTGACGTGAAGATGCCAGATTATACTGATATTCTGCATGATCAGGATTGCTGGTCACCGCATCCTCAAACAGCGCGACCGCAGCATCGTGATCACCCAGTCGCGTAAAGACGACACCAATGGTATCGCGGGTCAGCGCATCTTTGGGGCCCAGCTGCGCCGCGCGAACCGCTGCCAAACGAGACGCGTCGCGCTGATTGATGGCCAGCAGGGCACGCGCGCGATGCGCATGCAGACGCGCTTCTGCGTCGTGCAGAACAAGGGCGCGGTCAAAAAGCTCAACAGCCTTGGCATGATTGTCGTGCTCGGCAGTCAGCACACCCAACAAAAAATACGCCTCGGCATTGGGGCCATAGGTCTGCAGCACCTGGATGCAAGATTTATGAGCGCGCTTGTAGTCCTTGTCCGACAGGGCTTGATTCGCGGTCGATAACAGGCTGGCTAACTGGCTCAAATCAATCCCTCACGCGAATCTCGACATATCTGATGACCGCACCCATCACCACAATCGGCGCTTTCCACCCTATTTTCGCCGTGTCACTTCGGCAACACGTGACAATTATGGGCCGAATATCGCCGAATATTCTTTGGTAGGCGATTGCAAAACCCATCAATTGCGCAAGAATTTCCGGGAAAGCGCATCAAGGCAAGCCGACAAATGTGCCGGATGCCCGTGCGAATTGAGCCGACATCATGAAAAATGGACTGGACCGAGTCGATATCAAGATCCTCAGTACGTTGCAAAACAAGGCGCGCACGACAAATCTTGAATTGTCACGCCAGATCTCGATGTCGGCCAGCGCCTGCTTCGCCCGCGTCCAGCGCCTCCGAAATTTGGGCTATATCGAGCGCGATATATCCATTATCGCGGCCACAAAACTTGGACCCACCTTGTTTTCAACGCTGGAGGTCACCCTCGACAGCCACGACTTGAAGGATCACCGGCATTTCGAGCGCGCCATAAGTGATGTCGCCGAAATTGTCTTTGCAGTAAAGGTAAGTGGCCGGTTTGACTACTTGTTGGCCATGGCCACTTCAGACATGCAACACCTGTCCAGACTGTCGGACCAGCTACTCGACAGTCAATTGGGCATCGGACGATTGGTGACGGTTCCAGTTCTCGACATAGTTAAACCCTTTGAAGGATTTCCGCTGCACATTCTTGCCCACATTCAGGGACAGGCGATGGGAATCGAGGAAAATTTCTGACCATAGGGCGCAATTCACGCTATATTTTGGCAGAATAATTTCATGACCAAACCGGTAGATCTGAAGCAATTTGCAACCAGCGAATTTAATTCGACTGCCAAGGCGATCACGAAATTAAATTCGGTCCACACTTCCGTATTCCGCGAAACATTCGCCGGAGATCGGGGCATTATAGATTCATATCGGCGGAGAACCGCTGTGTTTTGGGAGAGGGAATTATGAATAAAAAAACTTTTGTGCGGCAGCGCAAGTATCGGTGCATTGGTCTTGAGCAGCATGATCGTTGCAACGCCGGCAGCCGTTGCGCAGGATCAAGAAGCAGGCGATGTGATCTACGTGACAGCGACCCGTCGTGAGGAAACCGTCCAGGATGTACCTCTGAACATCGCGGCCGTCAGCGGGACGCAAATTCAGGAGCAAGGATTCTCCGACGTTGCGGATATCCTCGCTTATGTCCCCGGTATCAATGTTGTCGATCGCGGCGGACGTCAGGGTAACCCGATCATTGTCCGCGGCCTGAATGCCGACCCAATTGGTTCCGGCGACGGCAATAATGATGGCGGCGGCACCGTGGCCACCTATCTCGGCGAAATCCCGATGTTTCTCGATCTCAAGCTGAACGACCTTCAGCGCGTTGAGGTTTTGCTTGGGCCACAGGGCACGCTCTATGGCGCGGGCACACTGGGCGGCGCAATTCGCTATATCCCGAACAGCCCGGATTTCGACGAAAACCTGTTTGAGGTTCGTGGATCCGCTTATCAGTATTCTGAAGCTGACAGCATGTCTTCGGAAGTGGGCTTCACCTTCAACCTGCCGCTGAGCAATAATTTTGCCCTTCGCGGTTCGCTGGACGTTCTCAATGATAGCGGCTTCACCGATTACGGTTTTGTCGTTCAGGACATTGGTGTTTCCAATCCAGATCCAGACTTCGGCAATGCCGCTGATGTTGCCGCCAATTTGCGCAGCGTGGCTGATGCCGACGGTGAAGACGCCCTCTCCGGTCGTATCGCCGCACGCTGGCAGCCCAATGAATGGCTCGACGCCACCTTCACCTACTACTTCCAGAATGAAGATATTGAAGGTCGTCAGATTTCATCCCAACGCTCAACCGTGCCCGCCGGACGTTATGAGTCCGCCAAGCGCGTACTTGAGCCAATCGAGCGGAACAATGAGCTGTTTGCGCTTGAGCTGACAGCCGACCTGGGTTTCGCGGAACTGACATCGGCGACCGGTTTGGGGCGTTTTGATTCAGATGGTCAGCGCGACCAGACGGATCTGTTGATCTCGCTGGAATATTCCTATGAGACATTCCCAACATTCACCGCCTACACACATGAGCTGACCGAAGACGAATTCTTCAACCAGGAAATTCGCCTTGTTTCCACAAATGACAGCAATTTCAACTGGATCCTCGGCGGCTATTACAATCAGGCGGAATTTGTCAATTCATCGACAGAATACACACCACACTACGCCCTGTTTGCCGGTCTGACGGTTGGCAATTCGGAGTATTTCTCCACATCCAACACCCAGCTCACCGAAAGCGCGTTCTTTGGTGAACTCGGTTGGGATATTTCAGACGACCTCACCGTCACGATCGGTGGTCGGATGTATGACTATGAGCTGGAATCCGTTTCCACCGTGGCCTTCCCGTTGTTTGAAGCTCCAGGCTTTGTCGAGCTGACGCTCGCCGAAATCCGTGATCTAGCTTTTGATCCGTCGCTGGCCCAGTCCGATGACGGCTTCCTGACCAAGTTCAACATCGCCTATGACCTCAGTGATGAAGTCATGGTCTATTTCACTCGCTCCGAGGGCTATCGCATCGGTGCCTCCAACGGTCTGGGCCCATGCCCGGCATATGATCCGCTGGCGACACAGGGTGCTTGCGGCCTGGCACCGGGCCAGCAATACGGTCCAAATCCGGGTGATATCGCGCAGTTTGACGAGCGCCAGTACGGCCCTGACCGGACGATCAACTGGGAATTGGGTGCCAAGACGACGCTTATGGATGGTGCCATGACGTTGAATGGCGCTGTTTTCTTCGTCGAATGGGAAGACCCGCAGGTTTCCTCAGCGTCGGTTAACGCCAACATTCCAATCACCGTCAATGCCGAAGGCGCTGAATCGGTTGGCTTCGAGATCCAGGGCTCCTGGCAGATGACCAATAACTTTGGCATTCGCGGCTCCTTCAGCCACACAGAAACAGAGCTCACCGCCGACGTGCCATTCCTGGTTCGCACCATCACGCCTCCAGGCTTTGCCACGGCGTTTGAAGACGGCCAGGCCGGCGATCGCCTGCCGGGTTCACCTGAAAATCAGTTTGCACTGTTTGGTGCCTACGATCAGGAACTCGAGAACGGCGCGGTTGTCTTCTACAACTTCGGCTTCAGCCACTAGGGCGATATCCTGACACGCACGGGTGGACGCGGCTCCAGCGTCACACTCGACAGCTACACCGTCGCCAATGGTTCGGTGCAGTATGATGCCGGCAATTGGAGTGCCACCCTGTTCGTCAACAATGTCTTCGACGAATACATTGAGACTGGCATGGTCTCCACACCTCTGAGCAATCAGACGGTCAGTGGGGCCAATGTGCGCTCTCACTACGCCAACGTGGCTCCACCACGGACAATCGGCGTGCGCTTCAACTATCGCTTTAGCGAGTAGTCAAACATCAGGTCTCTGACCTGACGCCAAAAAGAGAGCCGCGTCCGAAAGGGCGCGGCTCTTTTTTTGTGGTCGATAGAGGAGGCGATGCTAATTTACCTTGGTACCTTCACGATCCGCGGCGTAACGAGCGATCTCGACCAGTTCAACAAAGCCGGCACGGTAGCCGTATTCGTCCGCACCGAGCGCATCAGACGCCCCTTCAATGATCTGGTCATAGCTGTAATCCTCCTGGATATAGGGATCACCGCGCAGCATTTGCGCAAAGCCTGCCACCTGGATTGAGAACCGAGCCTCAACCGGTACGCGGTCGAAATTCTGATAACTGTCGCGATCGGAAATCGCCCGCTCGATCAACACGCTCTCATCCTCACCGGGATGCTTGTAACGAATGCGAAGATGGCCAAACTCACCATTCACATCCGGTGCAATCGCCGCCTCGGGACTGTAGCGCAGGGGCTCTACCAGCAAGCCGTCTGAACCCGGTCCAACTATCTCATAAATTGCTGTGACAGAATGCCCCGAGCCGACTTCGCCGGCATCCACCTGGTCGTTATTGAAGTCTTCCCGCTCCAACATGCGCGTCTCATAACCGACCAGCCGATACTCAGCGACGCGCGCCGGGTTGAACTCGATCTGGATTTTGGCGTCATTGGCAATCGGGAAGAGTGAGCCAAAGCTCTCCTCCACCAACATGCGCCGCGCCTCGGCCCGACTGTCAATATAGCCCGCCACACCATTACCCGCCTGGGCGATGGTCTGCATCATGGCATCATTATAATTGCCCTGACCAAAGCCCATCACCGACAAATAGATTCCGCTATCGCGCTTGCGAGCAACAAAGTCTTCCAGGCTCTGATCATCCGTCGCGCCGACGTTGAAATCACCATCGGTTAGCAACATCACGCGGTTCACCGCATCCTCGTCGAAATTGCGCTCGGCAAAATCATAGGCCAGCGCCAGACCGGCCCCGCCCGCGGTAGAACCCCCAGCACTCAGACTGTCCAGCGCCTCATGGATTGTGCGCTGATCGCTGGCATGTGTCGGCGGCAATACCGCGCCGGCTGCGCCCGCATAGACCACGATAGAGACGGTATCGTCTTCATCGAGCGTATCGACCAGCATATGCATGGCCTGCACCGCCAGCGGCAGCTTGTCGGCCGCTCGCATCGAACCCGACACATCGATCAAAAACACCAGATTGGCGCGTGGCCGTTCTTCCTGCGCCAGCGCATACCCCTGAATGCCGACATGCAGGAGCTGCGTGTCTTCATTCCATGGATTGGGTGTCACATGCACCTGCGTCTCGAAGGGGTTTTCCATCGAGTCCGGCAGATCGTAATCATAATCAAAATAATTGATCATCTCCTCGATCCGCACCGCATCCGTAGGCGGCAACTCACAATTATTGAGATGATTGCGCACAACAGCATAGCTGGCCGTGTCAACATCGATGGAGAAGGTCGAGACCGGATCTTCCGACGTCAGATTCACAGGATTGGCGTCGACATTCTCATAGCGGTCGCGATTTGTCTCTTGCGGGCCTGGGTGAGGTCGTGGCGGCATCGCTCGCGACGCGAGTTGGGAAGCCTGAACATAGGCCGTATTGCCACTGCCTGGCGCCGGTGGGGGCGGCGGAGCCGGCGGGGGTGATGGGGGGGCCATCATAGGCGAAACCGCCTCCGCTTCACTCCGGCGAATTCGCGAACCCGTGACCGTAATCACATCTTCCTCATCCGCATATCCCGCATATCGCCGACAGGCCGCGGGTACACGCGCAAGTTCTTCCAGCTTGTCCGCATCATCCTGGGCAATCGCCGCCGAAGTCTGAACCTGGGTCGCCGTCATCGCCACAAGGCTCGCCAGAGCTGTGGTCGCAAGCAATTTCGTTGTCATAATCTTCCCTTCCCTGTCCCTCGCACCGCACACACTAAGCATGAAGCGCGCAACCGTCAGGCGAAAAAAGGGCAATCTCGGGGCA
>JAQXCQ010000222.1 GCA_029251785.1 Maricaulis sp.
GTCGTCGCAGCTTCAACCCGGAAATTCTCAAAGCTGGATGTACGGTCACGCGTCGTCATCTCAAGCCGTGACCACACACATTGCTCATCGAGCGAATCGATGGCCGAACCGCAATTGAAAAGCTCGGCGGAAAAATTGTTGGCAGAAGTAAGCTGGCCATGCACGGGGGCCAAGTGTGGTTCCGGATTTAACTCGGTAAACAGGGCCTGATAAACGTCGAGCTGATCGGCCTGCATATTACCCAGCAGGGCCAGCAATCGACCGATGCCGGCTGAACCACCGGCAACCACTGCGGAATCCATATGGCCACCCAGCGAACGCCCGTTCCGATTCAAGCTATCCAATCCGAAATCGGTATCGATATTGAGGTGAATGCCGGCCGCATCCGCAGCAATTGAGAAATCAACCGCCATCGTGTCGGTGATTTCAAGACCGTTATCAAAGCCGCCGACGCCAGTGCCAAACAGCGTCACCGGGTTTTTGTCTTCTAGCCAGGTCAGGATGACATCGCCGGTCCCGTCAACGGTGGCTGTGCCCGACACATTGACCGTGTCGGAGGCATATGGTCCGAAGGCGATATCGAAGGCGAGGTGACCTGTCTCGGTTTGCTCAAAGTGACCGTCCAGCTCGACCGTATTGATTACACGTGCGCCAAATAGAAGATTGGTTGTCGGATCGCCAATCGCGTCCAGATTACCAAATGTGTCGCCGTTCAACAGGTCCAACGGATAACGCGAAGCCGACAATCCCATGAGGAAGTCGCCGGAATTTCGGAAGGTCGCGTCGCCAATAGCCGGCAAGGCCGCCATGGGTTCCGCCGGGTCAGCTTCCATTATGACGGACGGGTCAGTGGTCTTGGACTCAAACACCGGCATCACATCTGAAACGACCGGCAATCCAAGATCCCCCAGGACAGAATCGAGGGCGATCACCGAGGCGTCCGCCAGCGTGTCACGTCGCAGGGATACATCCGCGGTCGGCGATTTTGAGGTTTCCATCTCACCGCTTTGAGATGAGGCATTGACCGATCCGACGAGCGCCCCGTTTGTGTCGCGAGCAGGCTGGACATCCGATACGGATTCCTTGCCCGGTGCCTCCTGCGGCACAGGCACCACATCACGCATATTGATGGTGTCATAAGCAATGAACACAGCATCCTCGACATTGTCGAAGCTGTTTTGGCCGGCCCCCAGATCGATATTGCCCACCACAAGGCCCTCATTGACCACGGCATCATGGCCGTCAGTCGCAACCAAGGCCCAGGTTGAAACCGCCGATAGCGAGGTGGTGGTCAGAATGGAATTGTTGGCACCGCCATCGATATACAGGCCGCGTCCGGTTCCACTTCCGCCCCGCACCAGATCGCCCAGCGTGATTGTGATGTTGTCGCCCCCATCAAGGCCCGTGCTCTGGGTATGAATCGCGGTGGAGTTGGAGCGCGTGGTCAGCACCGTGCCCGTAACGGACAGATCAATGCGTCCGCCCGCCCCGGCATTGCCAGCGGCACCGACATACACGCCGTCAAACCAACCGCCGCCACCGCCAAGGCTTTGCAGGATGATGCCTAGGCTGTTTTCCCCGGTCACCAGAACATTGCCGGTTTGGGTCAATGTGATGTCGCCGCCATTGCCTGCACCGGTCGTCAAACCAGAAACCAGCGCGTGATCTGCAGCATTGAGAATGGCGCCGCCGCCGCCGCCGATGGATTGCAGTAACACACCATGAGCCTTATCGCCCATGGTCTGGATCAGGCCAGTATTATCAAACTGGATATCGCCCGCATTGCCACCGAATCCAGCGATGCTCTGCGCCAGTACAGACGTCGAATTGTCGCCAACAGTCGCAATATTCCCGTCGATTGTCAGACTGATATTGCCCGCGTCTCCGGCACCACCAGCGGATCCGGCAAACGCGCCATCAATCCAACCGCCGCCACCGCCAAGACTCTGGGCGATGACACCAATACTATCCAGACCCAGCGTGAAAATATCACCCGTCTGGTCGAGGAGGATGTTGGCTCCATCACCAGCACCGTCAGCCATTAGTCGGAAATCAATCTCGCTTGCATCGGTGAACGCGGAGCCGCCACCACCGCCAATTGATTGCAGCAACACACCGTGCGAGCTTTGGCCCTCGGTTTGGATGAGGCCAGTGGAGGCAACCGCGACCGAACCAGCTGAACCGCTCGCTCCCGATTGTGCACCCAGTGTTATGCCAACCCGTTCACTGCCCGATATGCGGACATCGCCGCCGCCAGCGCCGATAGATTGGGCGAGGACTCCGACCGCGTGGTCGCCAACCGTTACGACGCCACCGCCAAAATTGGCTGCGATATCGCCGGCATCTAGGCCGGAACCGCCGGTCGCGCCAAGTGTGGGTCGGACTCTCAGCGCAGATTGATCGGTCGCATTTAGGGTCACATCCGCTGCACCGCCGCCGCCGCCAATACTTTGAAGCAACGCGCCGGCAGAGAAATTGCCCGTCGTGACCAGCGAACCGGTCTGCGTGCGGGAGATGTTACCACCGCGTTCGGTATTGCCATTTGTGCTACCCAGCATCAAATCGACCGGCCCCAATTGTGATCCGATTCCGGCCGTCAAATCGACAATTGCACGACCGCCACCGCCGCCGACAGATTGCATGAAGACTCCGGGCGACATGACGCCAGTTGTCAAAATGCTCCCCGTATGTGTACCGGCCAGATCGCTACCGGAATTATTCGTTCCATTGAGAGCGCCAAGCGTCAAAGCGATATCAATGGGTCCCAGCGGAGTAACCGTGAAGTCCGGCTTGTCCCGCAGCGCCGACTGAGCCGTGCCACTGGTCTGGGTCGTCGGCGTTGTGGCAAGATTGGCGATCAAGCTGATTTGCCCACCACCACCGCCGACCGATTGTGCGACTGCGCCGGCCGCATGATTTCCAGCGACCCCCAATGTACCGGTTGAATTCACGGTTACATTGGCCGCATTCATTCCGGATGAATTTGTCGAGCCTGCGCGGGCCACGGTCATGGGATCCGCGGCAACACCGCCCGAGGGTCCGAAGACGCCGTCCAAGATTGGCGGGCGCCCGGGGAGCGATGTGATGCCGTCCAGGTCAAGGGTCAGGCTACCGCCACCGCCATTGATGCTCTCCGCCTTGATCGCGGTTGCGCCGGCACCGAAGACTGAAATATCGCCGGTATGATTGACGATAACCTGGCCGCCAATGCCGCCATTGCCGCTCGTATGAGCGCCGACCAGCGCAGCCAAGGCGTTGGACAAGATGAGTGAGGAAACGTCCAGAGTGGCGCTGAGCGCCAGATTGGCATTCCCGCCACCGCCACCGATCGATTGGGCATAAATGCCGTGGGCGTTTTCACCGCGCGTCACGATTGTTCCCGAATTGGTCACCGTGACCGCACCGCCATTGCCACCATCACCGCCAAAGCCGCCGATAGAGACAAGCGGAGAGGTTGGTGCCGCGCTGACCGCCGTATTCGCCGCAATGGCCAGTCCACCATTACCGCCGCCGCCGCCGACAGATTGTGCGAGAATTCCGTGCGCCCGCGCGCCGGTTGTATCGATGACACCAGAATTGACCACGGTCACATCACCGCCCGAGCCGCCAATATCGCCCGCACCGCCAATGTTGAGCGAAGCCGATGTTTGGCTTGCACCTGTTGCCTGACCGGTAACCGAAAGGATCGAGCTACCATTCCCGCCGCCGCCCAGGCTTTGAGCAAGGATGCCGTAGGCGTCGACACCTCTTGTCACGATCTGACCTGTGCCGACTTGGCCCGCAAGTGCTTCATTGTTTACGTTGACATTGCCGCCAATGCCGCCCTGCCCACCGGATCCACCGATATTGAGTGCATAGCGCTGGCTCGCGCTTTGTGCGCTGAACGTGCCGAGGACCAGATCGAGCAACAAGCCGCCTGCGCCGCCGCCAATACTATTGGCGCTGATGCCGACGGATTCCGCACCTTCGGTATAAATCACTCCCTGATTGAGGACATTGACCGTGCTGCCTGCGCCGCCACGATCGCCGGAGCCGCCGACATTGACGTCTACTGTTTGGTTTGACGATTGCAGTCCGTCCATTCGTAGATTGAGGACGAGGCCGCCATCGCCGCCGCCGCCTCCTATAGATTGCGCACGGATGCCATTGGATCGATTTTGGGACGTTGCGATGAGAGCTGTATTTGTAACATCAACCAGATTGCCGACAGACCCCACACCGCCACTGCCGCCGACATTGATAGCAATCCCGCCTCCCGGATTGGAAGCGTTGATATTCGCCTGAGCGAGAATTGGCAGACCCAGCGTCACCGCATAGCCACCGGTACCGCCACCGCCACCAATTGATTGCGCTAAAATACCATCTGAGCCGGTGCCGAACGTGCGTATATCGTTATACGATCGGACGTGAACTTGGCCGGATAGACCACCGGATCCACCCGACCCGCCTACCCCAACACTGGCGGACATTGTCGTGCGAAACGCGACGTTCAAAGCGCCGCCGCCGGCACCACCTCCGCCACCGACACTATGTGCGAAAATACCGTGTGCGTCATTTCCACGGGTCGTGATCGTGCCGTTGGATGTAACATCAACATTACCGGCAATAGCGCCGGTGCCGCCCTCTAGGCCGACGGCGACATTCAGGGACATGTAGGAGGCATTCGCCCCCTGTCCCGATGCGCCGGCCACGCCCGCTGAGGTCACGCCGCTAAGGCCACCACCTCCAGCGATCGACTCAGCAATAATACCATGGGAGCGATGCCCCGCTGTATCGATCACACCGTCCGAAGACACGGTCACATCGCCGCTAAGGCCACCACCTCCGCCCCGGCGCCCAATATTTAGATTGAGAGAATTCCGCGCCGCCAGGCCAACGGCCATAGATAGCGCTGCATTGCCGCCACCACCGCCCAGGCTCTGTGCGATAATCGCAGATGAATCATCACCAGACGTAACAATCGTACCAATATGCTCGACCGTAACATTGCCACCGGATCCACCCGCCGTCGGGGCGCCGCCGAGCGAGAAGTTTACTGAACTCGCTTCCTGGATGAATCCGAGACCGATATTGAAATTCGCATTACCGCCGCCGCCTAGCGATTGCGCAAACAAGCCCTGGCTAGCATTGCCCTGCGTGACGAGATCGCCTGCATGACGCACGGAAACGGTGTTCCCTGATCCCGCGCCGCCGCCATCGCCCCCGACCGAAATCAGGGCGGCAATTGGCTTATTGGTCTCGCCACCCACGGCAACGGCTGTGGTAATATTGACGCCGGCGCGACCACCGCCGCCTCCAGTGCTTTGTGCAATGAAGGCACCGGAATTATCACCAAATGTTCGCACGAGATGAGGATTGGCGACGCCAGCCTCATACCCTCTGACGACCGTGACCGTGCCGCCATGTCCACCACTGCCGCCGCTGCCACCGACGCCGACCGCGACTGGATTGGCGAAGGGCGCAATCGCCCCCGCGACATTGATGCCACCCAGACCGCCA
Organism: Maricaulis sp.; assembly: GCA_029251785.1. Taxonomy (GTDB): domain Bacteria; phylum Pseudomonadota; class Alphaproteobacteria; order Caulobacterales; family Maricaulaceae; genus Maricaulis. Next base: position 5,500 of record JAQXCQ010000222.1, read on the forward strand.
CCACCGCCGACACTTTGGACTACAATGCCGTCAGAGAATCCGGTGAATTGGACCGCCTCAAGTGTATCCTCGCCCGGCTGTGGGTCAGAGCGGAACGCTCCGTTAATGATCACTGTCCCATTGCTCTCAAGGAACACGTTCCCGGCATCTGCTCCATCACCACCATTTCCACCCACGCCGCCGGTAAAGGCAAACCCCTGCAACGGGTTCGTGCTGGTTGTAGCGCTGCCAAGGTTCAGGTTGGCGGACACATTGATACCACCATCGCCGCCGCCGCCAGCGACGCTCTGCACCACGATGCCCGCCGAGTGGACGCCGTCGACCATAACGTTAACGGTCTGCTGAACCGTCACATCACTGCTGCGATTTCCCGCACCACCTAAGCCGCCGAGGCCGAAGACCAGAGAGGAATTATTTCCCGCGGGGTCCAGCGTAAATCCGCCGGAAATATTGATCCCGCCATAACCGCCGCCGCCGCCAACACTCTGCGCGAGAAGGCCGCGCGATCGATTGCCCGCGGCAAACAGATCGGCTGTCACCGTCGCATTCACCGTGCCGGCAATACCGCCACCGCCTCCAAAACCACCGATACCGGTGGTTAGGGTTCCGCCCAGGGCCACGCCGCCAGAGATGTTGATACCACCCACGCCACCGCCACCGCCCAAACTTTGGGCAATCACCGCAGAACGCTCGTCGCCAGCTGCGCGAACCTGACCGCGTTCTGTTCCGGTTACACCAGCGATGGCAGGTGCTGTGAGGGAAAGCACGACCGCACCGGCATCGCCACCACTTCCGCCAAATCCGCCGATTCCCATAGCGGCGGAACGGCTCGTTATTGTCGGACTTCCGGGTTGGGCGATCGATATCTGTCCGGTCACGTTAAGCGCACCGACACCGCCACTGCCGCCAGCGCTCTGAACAACGACACCATGCGATCCACCTTGACGTATGCGGGCATTTAAAACGGCATCGCCAACTTGAATGGTGCCGATCAAATCGCTAACGAATCCAGTGGCAAAGACATTGCCTGTAATATTGGCCGTCGCCGTTCCAGCGTTCCCGCCGGCTCCGCCAAAACCACCCAGGCCAAAGCCGAAATTGCCGGCCGAACCGCCCGTTGAAGCCGAAATGCCGCCCGAGATATTCACCCCGCCAGCACCACCGCCACCGCCGAGGGACTGAACGACGATACCGTCAGAATTACCGCCAGTGGTTCGTGTATCGCCGACACGTGTCAGGCTGACATTCCCGGCATTTCCACCGCCTCCACCAAAACCGCCAATGCCAATGGTTGCGGTCCCGGCTGTTCCGCCTCCGACGGTCAACCCGCCCGAGATGTTCAAACCACCCCGTCCGCCGCCACCGCCGACGCTTTGGGCGAGGATCGCATCCGAATTATAACCCGTGGTAAAATACAGGCCGGTAATCGAGCCGTCGACATTGCCAGCTGAGCCCCCGCTGCCGCCAAATCCGCCTAAGCCCAGACCAATAGTGGCCGCCGCGCTTGAACTGGCGGTCAGTGTCACTCCGCCCGTCACATTAAGACCACCGGAACCACCGCCACCACCGACGCTTTGCAGGGCCGTGCCGAAGGAGTGATCCGCTGTCGTCACCATTTGGCCCGACAATGTGCCGGTCACATGAGACGCGGAGCCACCGCCACCACCAAAGCCACCGATACCAAAGGACATCGAACCGGACGTCCCGGCGCTCAGAGCAATCGCCCCGGTAACATTGAGACCGCCAGAGCCACCGCCGCCGCCGAGACTTTGCAACAACGCACCGTGTGCGAGATAGCCTGCAGTCGAGACGGATCCGCGCAAACTCGCAGAGACCACGCCGGCATCGCCGCCACCGCCGCCGAAGCCGCCAATGCCCACACCAAAGCTTCCAGAACCCCCCGCTGAGGTCGAAACGCTGATATCGCCGGTAATGTTGATGCCGCCTGCGCCACCACTGCCGCCAATGCTCTGATAGCTCAGGGCCGAAGATCGGTCGCGGGTCGTAGTGATATCCCCCGTTACGCCGCCGGTGACGGTGCCGCCATTGCCGCCATCGCCGCCGAAGCCGCCCATACCAAACAGGAAATTTCCGGCAACACCGGTCGTGCCGGAAATCGCGCCAGACACATTTATCCCACCGTTCCCGCCGCCGCCGCGAATCGATTGGGCAACCACACCGTCAGAGTCTTCGCCGAATGTCGAGGTCGTGCCGGTGCGCACCAGGTGGACGGTACCAGCATCGCCGCCATCGCCGCCAAAGCCACCGATACCGATTGCCGCCGCACCGGCAATGTCGCCGCCTAGGGCAATGGCTCCGGACACATTTATCCCGCCATTCCCACCGCCGCCAGCCAGACTTTGGGCCAGCACGGCATCAGAATTGAGCCCAGTCGTCTGATAGAGTCCTGAGACGGTGCCTGATACATTGCCGGAATTCCCGCCGGCACCACCGAAGCCACCGACACCGAGGCCAACGCTCGCTGCCGGGCGTGTGCTTGGCGCAAAGGCGATAGCACCGGAGACATTGATGCCGCCATTGCCGCCCCCGCCGCCGAGGCTTTGCAGGACGCTGCCGGACGATTGATTGCCATAAGTATACACATTGCCAGAGAGTGTTCCGGTTACATGGGAGGACACGCCTCCACCGCCTGCAAAGCCGCCAACGCCCAGAGCGAGGGCACCGCTCGCACCACCGCTCAGGCTCAATCCTCCAGAGATATTGATGCCGCCACTACCGCCACTACCGCCCCCGCTTTGAAGCAAAATGCCGTGAGCATCGGTACCGTTAGTGCCGACATCGCCCAGCACGCTGGCCGTCACGATGGAGGCGGTGCCGCCAGATCCACCAAAACCGCCCAAACCAAGCCCGATCGTGCCCGCTCCGCCGGACGACAGGGAAACGCCCCCGGTTACAGAGAGACTCCCATGGCCGCCTCCGCCGCCAATGCTCTGATAGGTCACACCAAATGAGCGATCACCGCTCGTAAACACATCGCCGGTTACTGCGCCAGTCACCGTGCCGGCCGTGCCTCCTGCACCTCCGAAACCGCCCACGCCAACCAGCAAATTACCCGCGACACCGGCGGAACCGGAAATGCCGCCAGAAATATTCAAACCACCATGGCCGCCGCCGCCGACGCTTTGCACCAAAACGCCGCCGGAGCCAGATAGCCGCGTCGTGACATCACCGTTGACGCTGCCGGACACATTGCCGGCATTGCCGCCATCACCGCCGCCGCCGCCGACACCAACACCAATATTACCGGCGAAGCTGCTCGATAACGAAAGTCCGGCATTGATCGATATGCCGCCCGAGCCCCCACCGCCGCCGATGGATTGTGCGATGACACCTACCGAATTTACACCGATGGTTGTCGCGGCAATGATTGAATTTCCGGGATTGGCTATGCCGGCATTGACTGTGAGAGTGACGTTCGCCGCATGACCGCCGCCGCCGCCCATGCCGCCAATGTACACGCCCAGGGATCCTGCTCCAGCCGCCGCTGCCGACACATTGCCGGCCACAGACAATCCGCCTGTACCGCCGCCACCACCCAGTGATTGCGCAATAATTCCGCCACTGCCAGCGCCGCCTGTATAGGTCGCGCCGATCACAGATAGCGTGACATTTCCGGCATCACCGCCGCCGCCAACACTTTGCGCCAAAAATCCGCCGGACTGGTAGCCATCGGTGTAAATGCCGCGCGCAGATGCATCGACAGTGCCTGCATTGCCTCCACTTCCACCGTATCCACCAATGCCAATCGCCGCCGCAACACCGGCCATGCCTCCTCCACCAACGCTGCCGCTAATGTTGAAGCCCGCCGCGCCGCCACCGCCGCCCACACTTTGCACCAGCACACCGGTTGAGCGATCGCCTTCAGTTCTGACCTGTCCGCCGATATTGCCGGTAACGTTTCCGCCTAAGCCGCCACCTCCGCCAGAGCCACCAACCCCCGCCGCGATGCTGCCAGCGCCGACCGATCCTCCGGCGGCTGCGACCGAGACATTGAATCCGCCATTACCACCGCCACCGCCCAGTGATT
>JAQXCQ010000223.1 GCA_029251785.1 Maricaulis sp.
GGGAAAACACCAACCAGACCTGGACAGCGTGCGAGACGTGATTGCCGACACATGACGCAAGCGCGAAGTTTGCTATCTTGATGTCGCAGGAGGAATTGGACATGCGATTTTTAACAGCATTTGTTTTGAGCGCCTCGATGTGCGCTCCTGTTCACGCTCAATCATGGAGCTCGGTAAAAGACGATGCGGCCGATGAGATCTATCACGACCAGGACCGTACGTTTTACTGCGGCTGCGACCTCACCCTTCGCGAGAACAATAGCGCGGGAAGCGGGATCATTGATCCGGATAATTGCATGTCAGCAAGCGATCCCAACGTCTCTGGAGCGATCGCTGAAGGTATTGGCTATGACAATGGTCGAACGGTTCTTGATTGGGAACATGTCGTGCCGGCAAGTTTAACTCCGGCCGGTCAAATGGCGTGTTGGACAGATGAAGGGGGAAGCCGAACCAATTGCGAGCGAACCTCTGAGGAAGCTCGAGAGATCATATTTGATCTGCACAATATTGTGCCTTCGGTTGGATCGCTCAATCGGCTGAGACGCGATAACCGGTATGTAGAATTAGACGATGATGTCAGCGACTTTGGGATTTGTTCGGTCGAAGACAATGGCCCTCAGTTTGAACCACCTGAATGCAAGCGCGGCGATGTCGCGAGGATCTGGCTTTACATGAGCGCACGCCATTTAGTCGCTATGGATGATAACGAAATCACAATGTATCAAAACTGGAGCGCCAAGGATCCGGTATCCCCCTGGGAGAGTGAACGCGAACAGCGCATCCATGATTTTAGCGGCGTGAGCAATCCGTTTGTTCGCGGGATTACGCCTGATGAAGCTGGGGCGTGTTCATGGGAAGTTTTGGGGGAATAATCGCGCACCGACGCATGATTGATCTGATTAGATCCTTGTCGACGGCCTAATCACCACCTCACCATTGCAAAGTTTATATCGAGTATTTGAGTTTTCAGAAGAATTGATCTGGATCACCACAACCGAATCTCTTCACAATGCAATCACCACATGCATTTGCTATACAACTCGCCAAATTAGAGAGCCGATGAAGGGATTGAGGTTCAGATGTCAACGCAGCCAACAACTCGAACTCCCTATCGTCACTCTGAATTTGTGAAGATGATACGCGAGATGGCCAGGCGATATGGCGATGCCTACGTGGCAGAGGCGGTCAAGTTCGCTCTCTATTCAAAGTTTGTGGAGCAAGATGATCCCGAACCTGACTCTGACAATGACGAGACCCTCAAGTTTGAGCCCGTGCCTCAAGATTGACCTGGCGGCCTCTGCGCCCGGTCCCCAAACCACCAGAGTGTTGCTGCCGTCGCCGCATAGATCGCTGAGTTGATCACATAGGTGGTCATCAATGCCGCGTCCTCTGCCGGAATTAACCCTGCTTCAGCACGACGGAGCATCCAGGCGAACGCGATCATCGCGATTACCCAGAGCAATGGTGTGAGCACCGGACGCACCATGGACCGTACAGCGTTCGCCCAGGCCGGAACATTGGTCGTTGCCGCATCTGACACATGAGACGCCTGGAGCCCCGCCCAGCTGCCCTGAGTCCGCGCAATGGCGATCTCGTTCTCCGTTTCGGCCGCATTGGTTAAACGGCTTTCACGCAGCAGCTCAAGCTCATGGCCACGCACCCGGCTAAACTCTTCGTTCGCCAAGGCCCGGTCCTGTCTGGCTTCTCGACGTTCAAAGATCGAGAACACCCTGCCGGCCAGTGATCCAAGAATACCTGTGAGCCCGCCAGTCATGGCTGCGGCCCCTACTCCAACTACGTCAGAAATTGCGTCCATTGTTTTCTTGCCTCCGGTGATGAAAACCAACGCCGTCCGGAACCGTCCGGTTTGATGCGTTGATCGATGTGAAGAAACGTCCGGTAAAACCCGAACGAAGTGAACCCGCCCGCCTTGCAGGCGTCGAGCAGCTCGCGAGGATTGTGATCGTCGAGAGCCAGGTCTGCTGCGATCAGTTTGTGTTGGGAAAGCGCTGCCCCTCCAACATAGGCATTGCGAAGTGCGCATCGATGAGCCGAGTTCATTCTGAGGGGCGCTCCAAGTCGGCTTCGAACCACCTGCAGCCCATCAAAGAAGTCCGGGTCGTAGTAGAACTCGCCCCGGCAATAGTGAGGACTGTCGATCGGGCAACGACACGCCAATTCTGACGGAGTGAAGTTTGGCCATCGGTGTCGGTCCCAAGGCGCATCTTGCCAACGCGAGAACAAACGTATTTGAAACGTCATCGATCGTCCCTGCCCCGCAGGAATTGGATCAACCTCTCGACCAGCCCATTCGGGTGCGTCTTGAACTGCTCAGAGAGCTCAATGAGCCCCTTGATGATGTTCTCGCCCATGATGGCTGAGGCCGATGCCGCAGCCAGGTCCCAGCCAGGGGGCGTGCCAAACTCTTTGGCCAGCCAACCGCCCAAAAACCCTGTACCGACCGCGACAGGCCAGGTCACCAACGCGACCTTCCAGCTCTGTCGCCCAATGATCAGGGTCCGCAATGTCCCGGTCAGGGCCGATGCAATACCGATCGGGATAAATTCGGGCGGAATACGAAAATTCTCGAACATCGGAAATCCTTTCAGGCATAAAAAAGCCGCCTCGATGGGCGGCCGGAGGGTTTCGATTAACGGCGCAGTCTACCGCCACCTCAAATTCGAAAACGTGAAAGCTAGGCGGCCAGTTGAAGCTGCGCGCCCGCGCCAATTCCTCGTCCAAATGACGCGCTCATCTGATAAACGACAATATTGATATTTGATGGTACGCTTCCAAAATCATCCACTAGCTGTGCTGACGGATAGGTCACCATCTCAGATTTTGAAGTCAGTGTTCGAAGCACAACCGCGCCATTCAGGATGTCAATTTCATAGGCTTCGGTATCTTCACTAAGTGGCACTTCTGACAAACTCCAACCATCACCACCGATCCGCGTGCGTCGAATCCAATGGATCAAGAGATCACCGGTGCCATTCGTTTCAGATCCGACTTGAACTGGCGACAGTGGCCGCAGCCCTTTGCCAAGAAACGCTAGGCGATCACTTGCCGCATAGGCCGGATCGGTGATCACCGTACCTTCAGGCCCATAGCGCCAATTTAGCTCAAGCCCCAATTCGTCAAGGCTGACCTCGAGAGGCACGACCGCACTCGACAGCAGCACAAACCTTGCGCCCGCTGCGATAGGAGATTGCATGGCATGCTCGGTGCCGTGTTGCCCTCGCAAGAGCCTGGTCAATTTATAGTGTCCGGGAGAGATCAACTCGGCATCGACAAACGAAACCAGCTCAATTTCCCCAACGCCATTGATCACGGCCGCGAGGTTTGAACCCGCGAGGATTTCGGCATCAGACTTCGATGACAATGTGCCATCGTATAAATCAACCCAAAGCTCATTGCCGTCATCCCAACGCCCGGCCGGTCCCTCGTAAAGATCAAAGGCCAGCACACCAATTTTCGCGGCTTGCGAAAGGCTCTGTTGCAATACGAAGCCTGATTGAGATTGGCTTTTCCAAAACTGAATTGCGCCCGGCCAAGGCGAGGAATATGCCGCCACATACGGCCGGTGCAAATCTGTTGTAGCGGCAAGAATCGGCCCATCCAGGAACACCACTTCAGGCGGACCATAAACCACAGGAGCAAGCATAAACGAAGCACGACTTGTGCCATTATTCGGAGTGTAAAGCGCAGCGTCATAGCCCGCGAGTTCAACCGGCCTGGCACCCGCGTCGCGCGTTGAAACGACCAGGAAGTCTCGCGAGTATCCACCCAGTGTCAGGTCGACAACATCGGTCGCTTCAATTGCAATCATCGAGGGAGCCAGCGCTATGCTCATGCGCTCACGGGCGCGCCATTGTTCCATCAGCCAGGATTGAGCGATCGCCGAAGCCTGGCCTGAATCGATTGAGAGATTGAATGCGCGGGTCGTAACCCGCTTGGAGAGCCCCGCTTGCCTTTGAGCTTCAACGGTCAGGTTTCCATAATCATCATCACCATCAACAAAGGTGAAGCGCGCCATCATTGGCAATTCTGTTTCCTGCCCCCGCGTTGCTTCCCAGTCGGACGAGTTCCCATCCAAAGCAACCACATCATCTTCAGTCAAAGAAATTGCCGCGTCCTGTCCGCGATGCACAAATTTGATCTCAGCGCCGCTTTCAACAGCGTCGAAATTAAAGGCCAGCATTAGCGGTTCCAGGCTGGCTCGCACGCTCTCAACGTCATTGATGATGTAACCATTCACGACCCCGTTTAAATTGACGACATTGAGATCAATGAAGTCGGCAGAGGCCGCAATTTCCGTCACGATTGCGGCCAGATCGCCGCGCCCCATCCTTCCGGTGATCCAGTGACCCAGTGACCAATTCTCGCCATCGCTCCAAACGTCAAGCCGATTAGGGAAATCGGGATAAGGCCTTGCATCCCAGGCCCAGATATAGACGCGGTTAACATCGATCATCGGCGCGGCATAAACGGATGATGTCGGATTATTGCCGCTGGCAACCTCGAAATACGTCAATGACGCTTCGATGAATCGCCTCTGCATCAGATCGTCACGATTGCCTCTCGAGTAGAATGGTACCGCGCTCTCTGAAGACTTCGGATCAACAAACACATTGGGCTGGTTAGCCCCCTTGTCGACAGATGGACAGCCGATCTCCGTGAACCAGATCGGCTTTGATTGCGCGATCCAACTTGTCGGCGATCCATTCTTCACACCAGACGGCCGATCATGGTGCGCGTTGAGCCACCAGTTTTTGATATCCTTGTATCGAAAAACCCAGGGTTCACTATAGGCACCATCGGTTATCGTGGTTCGCGCTTGAGCGTCGCGAGCGGCTTCGCTGGCATAATACCAATCATAACCCTCACCGCCCTCGATATTCGATTGCAGATAGCCGCGATCATAAATCGAATCCCAACCGCTCAACGCGTCAATGTGGCCTGCGCCATCGCGCCAATCTGAAAGCGGCATGTAATTATCAATGCCGATAAAATCGGTGTTCGCATCTGACCAAAGCGGATCAAGATGAAAGAAGACATCGCCGGAACCATCGGCCGGATGATGGCCGAAATATTCAGACCAGTCAGCCGCGTAAGACAAATTGACCGACGCCCCAACTATCGCGCGCACATCAGCCAGCAATGTGATCAGTGCGGCAACAGCCGGGTAAGCGCCGGTGTTGTCTCGAATTTGTGTCAGCCCGCGCATTTCAGATGCGATCAAGAATGTGTCGACGCCACCCGCCGCCACGCACAGTTTTGCATAGTGAAGAATGAAGCGGCGAAAGCCCCAATCAGCGCCGCCCGTCCAGGACACAACTTCACCGTTGACGGAAAAGTCCGCCGCTACGGCAGAGCCGAAAAAGCTTGTGACTTGCGTGGCTGCAGCGGCGGTCTTGTCGGCTGTTCCCGCTTGTCCGGCCGCAGGCATGCAGGTGATGCGACCGCGCCAAGGAAAGGCTGATTGCTCAACGCCGCCATAGGGATCGGTCAAGGCATTGCCGGTTGGAACGTCCATCAAAATGAATGGGTAAAACGTGACGACATAGCCGCGAGCCTTTAGCTCCTGGATCGCCGCAACAACACAACCATCCGAAGGTGTTCCGCCATAAACCGCCTTGCCGTCAGCATCGACCGACATGAGGTGCGCGTTCGCACGATCGACAGCATTTACAAGCCAGGTTTCGGGCGATGTAGTCTTGCTCAAAAGCTCAACCCCAGGCCTAAACTCGATGTTGCCGCATCGCAGGTCATCACCGAACCAGGTCACGACCAGGGCGACATTGCCAACGCCCGGCAATTCATCACCGAGCTGATCCAGGGCCACCAGCATGTCAGGCTTACCATGCAATGAGTGAATGGTTTCCGGCGCAACACGGCCAGGCCCTAACTCTTGAATGATGACTTGATCGGAATAGACGAATTCTCCCGAAGCCGGAATGAGATCAACGGCCTTAATCAGACTTTCGGCCTTGTCACTTCCGCCCGCGCTTTTGATAATCTCAACATTGATTTGCGGAATTCTATTTCCAAACTCTTCAAGCTCAAGGTCTTCAAAAACGATATAGGCAAGGCCGCGATATGCCGGAACATAATCGCCACCTTCAATAGATACGATGAGAGGATCGGGCTCTTGTGTCTCGTCACCTTTATAAACCCGGTAGGTGACATTTTGGAGATCAAACGGCTGACCATCAGCCCATAAACGACCGATGCCGTCGATCACACCTTCGCAAAGCCCTATCGCGAAGCTGGCAGAATACAGATAGCTAGTCGTGGTAGCACCGCCGCCACCGCCGCCCTTGCCGCCGCCTTGGGTTTCCGTGACCTGGCGCTCGCGAAAGTTGGTTGCCCAAATACATTGCCCGCCGACACGCATCCGCCCGAACAAGCGCGGAATGCTGGCCCCTTCTGTCGACGCCAGCGCATGCAGGTTTTCTAGGCGCGCTCCATAGGCACGTTGCTCTGTGCCAAAAAGCGCATTGTCGATCGCAGAACCAGCCAAGGCCGCACCGGCGTTTAGGACCGACTGCATCAGGACATTATTCATGCCGCTTGTTGCGGCTTGAGAAGCAATGGTTAGAGCGATTTGGGCCATGAGTCAGGAAACCTATAAGCGAACGCTGTTCGCGCCTTGAGCGCACGATCAAGCTTTCGGCGCGCTACGCCGCCTATTTCTCGTGCATCGATTATTTGCCCGTCGCGCCACGGCTTACCGGGTTTGCTGGTCGGACATTCCAAGATGGCGATATGCTTTGCAGGCGGCCGGCGCATCATCGCGAACAAAAACAAGTCGCCGGCAATAGCCTCTTCAATGGGCACAGCCGTAAATACTTTCGCCAAGCCTTCGGAGAATTGCTCTTTGCCTTCGACTTCGTTCCAGTCGCGCGTATATCGCGGCAAGGCCTGTGCAGGGAGTCCGTACACATCGCTAATGATCCCACAGATCAAGCCGAGACAATCGGCCCCTACACCTCTCCTGGAGGCTCGGTGATGATACGGCGTCTGGAGCCATTTGTTCGCGGCGGTCAAAACGCTGAGCCGCATCGCCGAACTCATGATTGCGGAACCGTTGGCATGTAGTAGCAAATCGCGATGCGAACCGATCCGTCCGTGAAGTTGCCGCCGCTCGCCGTCAAACGGATTGGCGTGTCGGCGTAGAACGCAGTCGGGCCGATGACGCCAAGATTGACCCCATTCAGGCCAGACCAAAGACCCGAGCCAAACTTGGAGACCTGCGATGCGGTGCCGACGCTAAAGCTCGAAGCCCCGGTGATCGCCAAAGTCACACGCTCGGACACGTTGAAGACGATGGCCCCATTCGGAATTTGAATTGATGAATCCACATAGGCCCCGGACAGGCCCGTCAACTCCTCTTCGACAACTTTCAGCTCGAGAGCCGCGCCGTTGGCGCTGGTAAGCTTGAAGGCCTTGAACGTTTCAAACAGCTCACTTTCAAGCTCCCAAGCAGAACCCGTCCAGACAACGAAATCGGATTCATCCGCGACGAAAAAGCGCCAACCATTGCCAGGCGTAATAAATTGCCAGGAGCCATCGCGATAATACGCCAGATGCAAATCCGTTTCGCTGCCCCATTCGGTGCCGGTCTTGCCCGCTGGCATGATGTAGAGAACACCGTCGACAGGCGAACCAGGCTCGGCACTTGTTGACCTGGACGCCGCATCACCTTGAATCAGACCATCAAGCAAACGCAGCGCATCATTGACCGTGACATGCTTTTGAGATTGGGAAGCCGAGAGATAGGTGAGTCCCAAATTTGCTGATGTCGTCATGCTCAACTCTCCTATTCTTCAAAGTAGACATCGCCGCCATCGCCGCGACCGTGCCGAGAGCCACCCGAATTGGCGTTCTTGCGCTTGGCGATTTGTGTCATCGTTGCATCGCCAGGCATCAGCACAGCATGCCCACGAAAATTATTGATGTTGGAGAAGCGAACGCCGCACGTTACGAGCTGCTTGTCGCAACCGGCCGTGAGAGTGAACGTGTCGAAGACAGCTATCTGATCGGGCGGGCGATCCCACAGCTCGAGCGAGACGACGCCACCGAGACTTGAATGAGATCGAACATCAAAGCGACGGCCGGAATTTGTCCCGCTGGTGAATGTCAAAAGCCCGAATGTGAAGACCGCATCAGAAAAACCAGAAAGACCGCTTGCTGTAAAAATTCGCTCATTCTCCAGCGTAGAAATTGCCCCGGTTCCCGCGTGCGCCGCATCGGTGAGATCAATGCCGCATTTGGCATCGCCAAGCACCGCGCCGCATGTCGGTAAATATTGTTGCCCAACGGGTTGATTGAGCCGCGCCGATAAGCCGCGCACTTCGGCTTCAAATCCGATTGGCCCGCGGCGAACCTCGCCGAGGTTTCCCTTGATCATTTGGACGAAAAGGGTTGGTTCTTCCCAGTCGACCCGCCAAATTTCAATTTCCGCATCATCGTACCGGCCAGCCTGAATATCCGACTCCTTGATGCGAAAGGAGGAGAGCGCGCCGAAAACTTCCAGGTTATCGGTTGCCAAACCGAGCGAGCCCTTGATCTCACTGGCTGTCAAACCGGTTTGCGGGCTGAATTTTATTCCTTCTACGAACAGAACTTGGTCATGATCGGTAAAACCCATCACTTCGCCATCGGACAGGGAGATTTTGAAGCACCAGCACAAATTTGCTGTGCCGGCCTCCAGCTTTGATCGAAGTGGAAGCGGAACATACCTCATTCACCAACCACCTCCACAAGTGAGATGTCGGGATACGCCCCCAAGCTACCCGTCTGCAAATTGGCGGGAAGATGGTCCGCGTCGAATCGGACCGGTACATCAAATTCAAATCCGGCACTGACCAACTCACCTTGCGCAGGCACTGATCCAGGCAAGAATGTGACCGCGCCAGACAACGCGTCGATTGAGAAATCGGAACCAATCGTTTTCTCAACACCAGCAACTGCTACCCGCACGCTTGCTGGTATCGGCTTGGTGATCGGGCGGTTCCAGGATGCGCTGCCTGAAGTATAGAGTTTTGTCAGATAGAAACAGGTCAGCACTCCGTCCCCAAAACCTACTTCTTGATCCTCGGGGCTGATCGGTTCGAGTGATCCACAGGATTTAAAATCGGCCCAATCCTTGAAGCGAAACCCGTACCGGCGACCTCGTCGAGCATTGAAGAACGCTGTCACTAATTCAAGTTCGTCAAGCTGATGAATGCCATAGCCAATATCGTAACGCTGCCTGGCATTTGCCCAAGGCGAATTGCGTTCCTCGCGACCACTGGCTAGCGCAACAATCTCGGTGCGCCATTGAGGTCCCCCCTTGGCATTAAGGGCTATATCGACGGGAAATCGTACGTCATGAAAGGTCATGGGTTACATATTCCGCTGAGCAAGTTGAACCGCGCGCGCAATGTCGGATGCGATTTCCCCGCGCGCACGGCGAATGGAATTGGCGTCAGACCCGGTGCCGAGGTTGAAATAAACATGTACCTCGCCACCCGCTTGCGAGGAGACATTGGCGAGGTTTTGCAGCTTCTGCTGGGCCCCGGTCAGCACGTCCACTCGCTCACCTCGCGAGGCTTTGAAGGCGACAAGGTTGTTGTCGGTACCGCCCGCACCACCGACCTTGAACGACGCGCCAGAATTAAAACCCATCAGGGACGAGAAGAATGACCCCGCTCCAGATGAGGCCGCATCGCCGGCTGCACCGGTAACACCACCTGCCACCATTGCAGTTGCAATCGCAGCAGCGGCTGTCGCGCCTGCTGCCGTCATGGCTCCTGAAATCGCCAGTGCCGCTGTTCCTCCCGCTGAAATCATGCCCGTCGAGATAGGCAGCGAGGCCGCTACACCCTGTGTGGTCCCCTCAGCGGCTGCATTGAACTGGCCAAAGATTGAGTCAAAGAGCGTGTCTGCGAGCTCGTTAAGTGCCTTATCGGCAAAGTGCTCTGCGATCCCAATTCCAAACTTGGCCGCTGCAGATCCCCAATCTCCCTCGCGAAGGGCGATATCGAGAGCCTCAGTCAGTGAGGATTTAAACGCCTCTCGAAATTGCCCACGTTGCTCTGCGGCAAAGCGCTGGTCTGCTTCGTTCGTCGCACGAGCCTGTGCCTGCGACCGGCTTAGTTGACCTTCATCGCGATAGCGGCTGGTTCGCTCCTGGATATAGGCGGCGCGTTCCAGCAAGCGAACGCGCTCTCGCTCTCCGCGTAGGCGAGCAAGCTCGAGCTCATGTTCCGCCCGCATATCATCCAGCGCTTGAGCTCTTGCGCCTTGTCTTGCCTCTTCCAGCCGCAAAAGGTCTGCCTGAGCCCGTGCGGTGGCTTGGGTCAGGCTTAGTTCTGTTCGACGATATTGAGCGATTAGACGCTCAAGTTCAGCATTTCTTTCCAGAGACCGGATCGCCTCATGATCCTGCTCGATCCGTGCGACCTGCAGGGTCAATTCATCCTGCATAGCGTCAAGAACACGCGTCCGAGCGAATTCACGTGCTTCATCGAGCTCCAATTGATTTTGAGCAACTTGGCTCTCTGCCTGGGATCGCTCTATCCCGGTCGCAATCAATCGATTGATACGATCGCGCAAGGATCCTTCCCTTTGCAACAAGGCCAGGCGTGTTTGATCACCTAGAGCGCGGGCGATCTCAATTTGCCAGGCCTCTTCGATTTTAGTTCGTTCAGATTGAAGGGCCTGATTGCGCGCGTCTTGCAGGGCAGACAGGTCTCGCTGGGCACTTAAACGCGCCTCATCACTGGACTGTCCGGCACGCTCATAAGCCTGACGCGATCGGATCAATTGGATCTGATCGGACAGCTGATTGGCCAATTGAGCATTGTTGGACAATCGCGCCACTTGCATGCGAGCGGACAGTTGGAGCAATTGGATCGCGTCGCTGTTTTGTACCGAAGGCGTGGTGCGCTCACCGGAAAGCACCCTGGCGAGCTCCTCGCCGGCCAGCTGAAGGGAGTTGAGTTGTTCACGTGCGGAGATGACCGCATCGCTCTGTACACCCTGCACACGTGACATCAGCCCGCTCAGCGTGGTGTTTTGCGCTTCAATGGCATTACCGAGGGAAGTTTCAGCACTTTGGGTAAATTGAGGAAGAAGCGCCTGGGCTGCACGCAATTGATCAAGATAAAGATCGCGCTGTTCTTCAAGAACATCTCGTCTTGAACCCGTTGCATCGGCCAACTCCCGCTCGATCGCCATAACCCGGTTCATGGCGCTATCGGAGATCTCCAGAACACCCATTTCCTGACCGCTCTGGATGATATCGGTTTGTAGGGTCTCAAGCGCAGCCTGCGTGGCCTCGAGTTGATGTCTTGCCCCATCAACGGCGCGGTCACCAATAACGCCCAAGCGGCCTTCACCCGATTGGATATGCCGCGCTCGTTGCAATCTGGCGCGGGCCAGGACGACCTCAGCTCGCGCTGTTTCAAGCAGGGCATCTCGCTGGGCGATCAAATTGGAGCGATCTGTACTGGATGCAGAAATCAAACGCCGACTGATGTCCAGCAGATCTTCGGAACTCTCCAACACACGCGCGCTGGTCCCGTTCAGATCGTTATAGGCGCTTGATAATCCCCATACTGCCGCAGAGACAGCCAAGATGCCCAATCCAATCGGACCACCCAGGAACGCCATGGCACCGCGCAAGGCACTCATGGAAACCGCAGCGATACGCGCGCCGTTGGTCATTGAGCCCATAGCAACACTGGCGGCTCTGGCGGTGGTCGCCACATTGACCTGAGCTGCTGAAAGCGTTGTCTGTGCTGCGGCATCGCGCGCAAGGGCTGCGGTATGAGCCTCCAAAGCACGTGTGCGAAGCTTGGTGGTGGTAGCTGCGGCAACATGAGCGGCAGACTTTCTGACCACCGCCTGGGCGCTGCTCGCCTCTACGCTTGCAGCGCGCGATACGGCAATGGCATTGGCGTGTACGGACTGAGCGTATGCCCGATTTACTGAAGTGGCTTGATGGCTTGCTGCGGTGCGTTGATTCAAACTCTCAACCCCGCGCGATGAGGCTCGAAGCAAGGCTGGACCACCAATCGCCGCGATCAATAACCCGCTCGCCTGCGCCACCTCGTCAAAGTTTTCCGCCATCTTCGAGATGCCGCCGGCAAAGCGCTCGGAAGCTCCCAAGCCCTGATCCATTTGGCCGACATACCTCAGCAACGCATTGGACACCTGGGTGACCGCCTCATCGACTTTCAGGCGTAATTGGCCCACCCGGTCCGCCAACTCACCACTATCATCGAGCAAAGGCGCCAGGATGGCATCAAGTTGAAGTTCTCCGCGCGGAGCCATTTCAAACAACGCACCGCGGGTTACACCGAGTTGTTCTTGAAGCAGGCGCGCAAAGACGCGGTTATTCTCCAGCACCGATCTAAACTCATCGCCATCCAGTTTTCCCTTTGAAAGGGCCTGGGCAAACTGAAGAGTAGCCGCAGCGGACTCAGACGCCGTTGAGCCTGACGCGCGAAGCGTCCTGTTCCAGCCTTCGAGAATACGTTGACCCTGTTCATCATCGATATCACCGCGAGCGTCGCGGATGCCAACATAAAGCCGGGCTGTTTCAAGAAGACCGCGGCGATTGCGTTGGGCATTTGCAAAAAGGTTTTCCTCCACATCGCCCAGACGTTCCTGAGACCCGATCACCAGGCCGAGTTGGTCTTGAAGTCGTGCATAGGCGTCTGCGCGCTCCACCACCCCTTTGGCAACCAAGCCCCCACCAGCGACGCCGACACCTATTCCCAACGCTGTACCCATACCGCTGAGCGTGCGCTCGAAACGCTGGGCCGCGCCCTGGCTTTGGCGAAAGGCGGCCGATGTGGTCGAGCCAAACAATCGAGCCTTGCGGGTGGCCTTGCCCAATTCACCAGCAATGGGTTTGATTTTGGAATGCGCGGTCTGGAATGCGCGGCCTGTTCGCATCCCTGCTCGCTTGGCGGCAGTTTCTCGAGCTTTGAGGTCATTACCGAAGGCTTTGCCGTCATCGGCGCGAACTTCGATGTAAACGCCTCCGACTTTGACGGCTTTGGGCATTATACTTTCTCCAAAGAAAAACCCCGCACAGGGCGGGGCTTGGTTGGTGTCAGGTTTGCACTCGGTGGAATTACGTCATCTCAATCAACTCGGAATACCCGTCAACGTCTCCGAATAGCCGCTCACCTTGCTCGTTCTCCCAAGCCTCAGTGAACGTTACGACATCCACCGCAGGCATGAGCATTTTTCGTTCTTTGCCGTCGGTATATCGAACGAAGCCGTAGTTTTCGAAGAATAACTCCGCCGCTTCATCCACGGCGGATAGATGAAGAGCATAAGCACCACAATTCCGCAAAACATCGCCTGCCGTTATGATGGCATCGGTCAAAGTTTGTTCGCCCAGTCGGTGGCGAACACCTTCGGATTTCTCTCGCGGACGTTGAAATTTTTGCTGAACTCCGAAATGAGCAATCTGTAAGCAGGGAAAATGGCTTGGGTATTTGCCAGTCTTATTTTTGTGCTCGCCTACAGCACCCTGTACTGGTTCAGCCTGCATTTGCAGCGAGTAGAATGAACGGATGTTTTCACCATCATCTGTTCCAATTCGCACCCGACTACGGAACATTCTATGGTGCTTCAAGGCGTCTTTGCGAATAAATGACGTCAGGAATCCGTGCTCGCCGACATCGAAGTCGTGCGATTTATGCTCATCCGAAATCGGATAAAACGAGAGATCAAGCGGTGCGTTTTGTGGATCGTCTGGCATCTGCTTCGATACGTCGAGCCAGAGCAGCCATGAGGGCCTTGTTGGGCCCTTTGCTCTTATTGTGTGTACGGCGCACGAACTCAAACGCCTCCCGAGAGGTTCGGAAGTGCGCTGTTGCAGTAGGACCGTTTCCGGCTCCAAAGAGTTTCATAAACCACGCCATAATACTCATGAACGTATATTCCACATGTTGCTATTGCAAGCACTGTAACGCTTTGAGGTGAACATAGAGTGTGTGAAACTCCCTATGACAACCCAACTGGTGTTACTGGGCAGTATTTCCAAGAGCTGCATACCAGCCATGTCATACCAACAACCTCTAACCAGCAATTATCTCCATTCTAACTGCAGACTGATTTTATACGCCCGAACTGGACCGCTTAATCCATGCCTTAAATGCCGAGTTTGTATGCTGAACCATATTCTCGTCACCTAATATTTTCACCCGCTCCTGCTGTTCGCGTTTGGTGAATAGGCTGTCTAGTTGCACCAGCCGCTTTGATCTGGAAAACGCCTCCCCATACCAACCCGATACAATCGCATTATCTCGGCGCTCCTGACGAATTCGAACAAACGCAAAAACCGACTGCCTGGACGCGTATGGCGTCAGTTTCCAGAAGGCCTCCCAACCAAGCGGGCAAGCTTCAAGAAAGGCTGCCAGGTCGTGTGCCACAAGGTCGCCAGTGCGCCGATCAGCTTTGGGCGCTCCTTCTCCTCCTCAGCGGCTATCTCTTCACCCCCAAACCATGCCCTGGCCCAGGCATCAGCCACTGCGGCTCTGGCCAGATCTACGGGTGGTGAAGTGTCGAGGACATGGTCACAGGACAGCGAACTGGCTGAAGCGATCAAGAAGGCCAGATCACCGAGGACCGGCGTGTTGATCGCCGCACTCATACGATCATCAAAGTCTTCACCCCAATCGCTGCGAAGCTGATCAATCACCTGCCAGGTAAATTGAAGGCGATAGGTTTCGCCCTCAATCTCTATTGAACCGCAATCACGCATCAGACCGTCGGCGTGATGACGGCAGCGCCGGTTGGACGAAGCGTCATGGTCGCAGTCAACTTGCCCTCCATTTCAATGGGTCGGGTGACGCCTTTGACCAGCGCATCGAAAACAATCTCCTCACCGGTTGCGCCATCATCTTCAAGCAGGGTGGCTTTGAATTTGAGAGCGTCACCACCGACCGCATCACGAAGTGCGTTGTGGTGGATATTGGCGAAAATCCAATTGATCTCAAAACTGGCTTCGTCAGCATCGATAAGCCCGTTGCGGTATTCCTTGCGATTGTCTGGAGAGGAAAACGTCGTGACCTCATGGGTGTCAGACTTTTCCTCACCGGGATCGAAGGAATTGATATTGGGGATCTCGTTGTAAACCGTTCCGCCATCGGTGGAATATGACAGCGAGAAGTTCTCAGGCTTCATGATCAAGCCGCTCATGGCGCACTCCTTAGTAGATCAGGGAAAGCTGGATTAGACGTCCGATCAGACTTTTATCGTCCGTGGGCGCATCAACCGGTCCAGCGACGGTTGATTGATAGTGGGTCGAGCCAATGTCGAAGCTGCGGGCATCAAACAGGTCCGCGATCAGATCAGCGGCCAGATCGAGATTACCTGGGCCGGGATCGCTATTATCGATGCGGCGATAAAGCCGGATATTGAGATAAAGCGATCGGCCACGAACCGAGAAGTCATTGTCGGGTTCGACACGTCTTGGAACATCAATGACCAAGGCGGGTTCTGCGCCGACCTTGAAACCACCAGGAAAGCGCCCGTCAAAGATCGCTGGCCCGGCGTCATAGATCGCTACCAGAGCGCTAAGAGCCCCGCTCCCGAGCAGATAGTCGCGAACATCCTTGCTGGCGCTCATCAGCGTCCTGCGCCCTTCACAAAGGCGATGAAGATTTGATCCCGCCTCGCCTTCTCATCGCTTAAGCGTGAGGTGTGAGGGCGTGGTTTCATCTTCTCGGTCCCAAGTTCGGTCTCGATCGCGTGACGCGAGGATGCGCCAACACGCCCGACAATGGCTGAGCCTTCGCGGCCAACGGTGCTGGCGACGCTTTG
>JAQXCQ010000001.1 GCA_029251785.1 Maricaulis sp.
GTTGCCGCCGTTCTGCTGCACGAGGCGATTGGCGATCAGCTGGTCTGCGTATTTGTCGATACCGGTCTGATGCGCCAGGGCGAGGCGGATGAGGTCGTGGAGATGTTCCGCGAGCATTACAATATCCCACTTGTCCACGCTGAGGCCGAGGAGATGTTCCTGACCGCGCTGGAAGGTGTTGAGGATCCGGAGAAGAAACGCAAGATTATCGGTGGCCTGTTCATCGACGTCTTTGATCAAAAAGCCAAGGAAGCCGGCGGTGCCGATTTCCTCGCCCAGGGCACGCTGTATCCCGATGTGATCGAGAGTGTCAGCTTCGATGGCGGGCCTTCGGTGACGATCAAGTCTCACCACAATGTCGGCGGCTTGCCAGCGCGCATGAAGATGGAATTGGTCGAGCCGCTACGTGAGCTGTTCAAGGATGAGGTGAGGGCGCTGGGCCGCGAGCTGGGCCTGCCGGAATCCTTTGTGAAACGTCATCCTTTCCCGGGGCCGGGTTTGGGAATTCGTATTCCCGGCGCGGTCTCGAAGGCCAAGGCCGATATCCTGCGCAAGGCCGATGCGATCTATATCGACGAGATCAAAAAGGCGAATCTTTACGATGAGATATGGCAGGCTTTTAGTGTGCTTCTTCCGGTCAATACGGTCGGTGTTATGGGCGATGAACGCACTTATGACGCGGTGCTGGCGCTACGTGCCGTGACCTCGGTCGATGGTATGACGGCGGATTATTATCCCTTCGAACACGACTTCCTCGGCCGCGTTGCCACGCGCATCATCAATGAGTGCCGTGGCATCAATCGGGTGGTCTATGACATCACGTCAAAGCCTCCCGGGACGATTGAGTGGGAGTAGGCGATGAGCAAGGAATTGATCGACCGGATCGACACGCTGGAGGCGCACATCGCGCATCAGGATCAGATGATGTCCGATCTCAACGAGATCATCACCGGGCATCAAAAAAATCTGGACGCCATCAATGCGCAGTTTGGCCTGTTCATGGACCGGGTTGAAGCGATGGAAGCGGCGAATCCAGTTCCGGTGAAACCTCCGCCGCATTGGTGAAGGGGCATGCTCGAGATTAAGATTGCCCTATTCGTTTCACTGTTTGCTGGCGCGATGCTGGGAATGTTGGTGGGTAAATTCCTAGATACAAGAAATTGCAGAACCAGACGTGACCAATTCCCCGGCTGGAAATTTGTTGGCTATGCCAATCGTGAAATTGTTAGCGGGGTAGGGGCTTTGGCTGGTCTGGCTATTGGCCTTCCCATTTTATTCGACGACCTAGGTTGGCGAGTTTTGTTGTCGTTTGAAGTTGGTTTGCTGACGTTTGCCGGGGCATATTATTGGTTGTTTATGAAGCCTCAGATTCGGTGGAATGATGATCTGATTGTTTCGCGTGACCATTTCGGCCGAGAGCGCTCCATGGCGAGAGACGATGTCGCCTCTGCTCGCGCGCCTAAATTTTCCCGCAGAATATTTATAAGTGACCATTTTGGTACCGAGTTCAGCTTCATGGGCTCCGTACACGGGGCCGGGCCGTTGTATCTGGCGCTGCAGGATCAACTAGGCTCAGCCTTTGTTGGTCGCTCTGGATATTTGGACAGATGGTTGGGCCGGTAGACGAAACCGCAGAGTAATTTGCCCTGTCACCCATTTGACCTCCCGCGCCCGCATGCTGTCTGTTAGACCTGTTCCAGCTCAGGAGGCTGCCCATGAACACACTCAAGCGCATCTATGTGATCGCCTATATTATCGGCGCGGTTCAGTTGACGGTTATTGGCGTGCAGGGGCTGGTTGATCAGCACCATATGCTGGCCTCGCTGGGTGTGATGATGACGGCACTGCCGATTGTTATCGTGTTGACGATGGCTCTCATCACTCAGCGCATGGCGCGGACCAGTGCGAATTTACCGATTTTGTTGGTCCTGGGTTTTGTCGG
>JAQXCQ010000009.1 GCA_029251785.1 Maricaulis sp.
GATGCCGACGAGCGCGCTGAGATTATCATTCTTGCGCGCTTGAAGGCGGAATATCCCGATATACCGGTACTGGCTGAAGAGAGTTTTTCTGCCGGGGTGAAGCCCGATATTGAAGATCGATTTATTCTTGTGGATCCCGTCGATGGAACCAAAGAGTTTATCAATAAAAACGGTGAGTTCACCGTCAATATTGCGCTGATAGAAGGTGGGAAACCTGTTGCTGGGTGCGTATTTGCCCCGGCGATTGGGAAGATATATGTGGGCGGTTCGCGCGCGCTGTTCGGGGTATGCCAACCTGGTGACGATGTCGTTGTCGATAATTTGACTGAGATACAAACGCGAGCTCCTGTTAAGGGCGCAATGACGGCGTTGATGAGCCGGTCACATGTGGACGACCAGACACTGGCATTCGCCGAACAACATGGCGTCACCGAGCGAATAAGCGCCGGATCGTCATTGAAGTTCTGTTTGCTGGCTGAAGGCCGGGCGGATGTCTATCCGCGCTTTGGGCCGACAATGGAATGGGATACAGGTGCCGGGCACGCTGTTTTGCAAGCCGCCGGTGGCTGTGTATTGACGCCTGACGGTGATGTGTTTGTGTATGGAAAGCGGGATGCCGGGTATTTGAACGGCTTTTTTGTCGCTTGGGCGGTTCCGCAGTAAGTATTCCGCCTAACCCAGCAGGTCCGGGAACAATAATTGCCAACCGATGACATCTTAGCCAAAGCCGACATTGCAGTCCTGATTGTGGGGTATCGCAGCCGCGATACAATTGGTCGGTGTCTGGAAACCTTGCAGGCGCAAACCGTTCGTCCTTGTGAGGTGTTTCTGGTTGAAAATGGGTCTCCGAATGGCGAGCGCCTTTCGGCTGCTGATCTGCCAGATTGGGTTCACTTCATCGAGAACGAGACCAACCTTGGCTTTGTTGGGGCGAATAATCAGTTGGCCCGAATAGCGACGACGCGGTGGGTCGCGCTGCTTAATCCGGATGCGTTTCCGGCGGTGGATTGGGTGGAGCGGCTTGTTGCGGCGACGGAGCGATATCCGGCGACTGCGCTATTTGGATCGACACAGAATGCGGCGGACAATGAGGGCATTCTTGACGGTGTTGGCGATGTCTATCATGCGACTGGGCTCGCTTACCGTGCCGGTTACGGCAAACCCGTTTCCCAACTTCCTGCCGAAGGCGAAGTCTTTGCGCCATGCGCCGCCGCCGCGCTTTATCGACGCGACGTCTTCGAAGAGCTCGGTGGCTTTGACGAGCGGTTCTTTTGTTACAATGAAGACGTGGACTTCGGCTACCGGGCTCGGCTGATCGGGCATCGCACGATCCAGGTGCGGGATGCCGCGGTCGACCACCTAGGATACGCGTCATCCGGGCGGCGATCGGAGTTTGCGACTTATTACGGAGTGCGGAACCGGTTGTGGGTGTTTTTGAAGAATACGCCAGGATGGTTGTTTTGGGTGCTGGCGCCGGTGCATTTTTGCGTGACGCTTTTATTGTGGTTGTCAGCGGCGCGGTTCGGGCAGTTTGGGTTGTTTGGCAAAGCGATCCGGGATGCTTTGAAGGCGTGGCCTGAGATCATGGCGGA